>CAZJUL010000220.1:0-2073 GCA_964549095.1 uncultured Elusimicrobiaceae bacterium | reverse complement strand
TGGAGCCACATAGTAGATGGGGGGCCCCACCCGCAAAGGTGGGGGGAAAACACGGGAGCGTAGAGGCGGCCGACACTGTATGCTTTTCCTACGCGGCGGAAGGGCAACCCCATGACCGGCCCGTGCATATACTAAAGCCCGAAGGACCCTACTCCTGTCGTACCTGTCCCGATCGCGCTTTTTGCGGGCTGCGGCGCGGCTGGCGCCAAAGGATTGAAACCGCCCCGTCAGAATTGCTACATTGATTCCTATTATGTCCAGACTCATACTGCCGTTCATCCTGCTTCTGCCCGCCGTTCTTCCGCCCGCCTCCCGCGCCGAAGATATGGACAAGGTCTACAACGAAGCCGCCGGCGCCTGGCGGGACGGCCGGCCCGAGGACGCCGCCGGCGCGCTGAAATATATCGTTTTCACTTCCTCCGACGCCCGCACCACCCTCTCCGCCATAAAGGACCTCACCGTCCTGCTGGCCGAAGCGGGCAGGCACGCGGAAGCCCTGCCCTACCTGGACAAGGCCGAGATAATCGCGCCCGAAGATCCCTACATACAGTTCGAAAAAGGCTGGAACCTGCTGGGCCTGGAAAGGCATATGGACGCCCGCAACGCGCTGGAGCGTACGCTCACGCTCACGGCCGACGCCGACCTGGTGAACCAGACCCGCTTCACGCTGGCGCTGGCCGAGGCGCAGCTGGGCGGACCCGCAGCGGCGATCAAGCACCTGGAGACCGTCTACCAGCGCTACCCGTACCTGCTGGCGCCGGCCGCGGCCCTGACCAGCGCGAACTTCGAAAAGCTGAAAAAAAAGAAAGCCCACGCCGTCACTTTCCTTAAAGAAGCCCTGTCCTACGATTCCCGCAATATCCAGGCCGAGATAGACATGGCAAGGCTGTACGAGGAAACCGCTTACAAGGTCCCGGCCTGGCAGACCTATTACACGCTGTCGGAGCTGGACCCGGAAGAGCCCTTTTTCGAGGACAAGGCCGCGAAGCTGCAGAAATACGCGAAGGGCAAGCTGGACAACCTGCTTTACTGGACCCGGGTGTCCTTTCCGCCGCACAACCTGCCCATCAGCTACGACGCCCGCAACCCCGTCCGCGTAGGGCTTTTTTCAGCCGGGGAGACCGGGCCGGCCCTGCTCACCGAAGTCAGCTTCATCTGCAACACGGAGTTCACGGTCACCGATTCGCGGCTGGGCCCCGTCAGCGACGGCAGGGCCAGCGCGCAGTGGAACCTCAAGTACGTCCCGCTCAACAAGATCTTCGAGCTCAGGGACAACTTCGGCTCCGTCGTCCACACCACCAGGAATTCCTTCCGCATCACGCCCAAGAACAAGGGCGGGGTCATATTGCTGAAGAACCCCGAGCCGCTGCCCAAGCGCGGCGTCAACCGCAGCGACCGCGAAGTGGCCGGCGAGCTGAACGTCTCGGTCAAAGAGAACGGCTTCCGGCTTATCAACACCGTGGGCATAGAGAACTGCGTGCCCTCCGTCGTCTCTTCGCTGTCCGGCGGGTCAAAGCAGCCGGAGGAGCTGAAAGCCCTCAGCGTGGTCGTAAGGACACGCCTGCTCATACTTAAGAATTCCAAGCCGCACGACGACCCCGAGTACGACGTCTGCGACAACCCGCACTGCCTCGTCTTTCCCGGCCTGCAGGCCGAAAGCGAAGCCGGGGGAAAAGCCGCCGCCCTCACCAGAGGGGAGATACTGACACGCGACGGCGCGCCCGCGGGCGGGCAGTTCCACACGGCCTGCGGCGGCTTCACGGAAGAGGGCGTGAACGACGGCGGCCGCCCGGCGGGCCGGCTCACGCCCTTCTCGCTGCACCTGATGCTGCTGAAGGCGCCGCCCGAGAACCTGCTCTGCCTGCCGCATGACAAGACCGCCAGCTCGGATGTCTATTGGACCCTGCTGCTGGAACCGAAGTGGATAGAGAACAGGGCCAACCGCGCGGGTAAGGTGGGCTATATAAAGGCGATAATCCCGCTCAAGCGCGCCTCCAACGGCAAAGTGCAGGGCGTCCGCATAGACGGCACGGCCGGCTCCCTGACCGTGGAAGGCTTCGAGAACATTTCCCG
>CAZJUL010000219.1:0-5184 GCA_964549095.1 uncultured Elusimicrobiaceae bacterium | reverse complement strand
GGGCACGGGTGGAAGCAGGCGGTCGGAGGCGTCCGCCGTTATTATAGTCGCCCGCTTGGCGTCGCAGGAGGGGCACAGGCCCCGGCGCTTGCAGGAAAAGGCCACGAACATATCGTGGCCGCAGTCCGGGCAGCGGTAGCGGACCGCGCCGAAGCGCATATCGCCGCATTCGACGAATTTCTCCATGGCGTCTATCGCGGCGGGATGGGGGTGCGGGCGCCGGTCGGGCGGGTCGCGCATCCAGAGCTTGAATTCCGGAAGGTTGTCCAGGACTATGCGGTTAAGGACTGCGCTGCGCGGGTCGCGGGCGCGGTAATGTGGGGAGGACCGGCCTTCGGACGGTTGAGACGGGCATCCGCGCGAACCTCCGCAAACGGGCATACATTACCCCCGGCGCCGCCAGTTTTAGGTAAGCCACGGAGATATTGTAAAGGACTACCGCGACAGCATTATGTCGCGATCGTCTTCCGGGTACGCGGATGTGATCACCCCATGCCGTAGGGGTCGGCGGTGATCTTGAATTTTACGGATTTGGGAGGCTTGACCGTTCCCAGCTTTTCCAGGCAATAGGCCAGGGCGGCCTCGTCGGGCAGCTTCACCAGGTAGTATTCTTTGAGCAGCTTGCTCTTTTTGAGGTCGCTCACGGCCATCGGGCCCAGGATCTCCGACTGCGGCCCCGCCTCTTCGTCGTCCGACGAAGGGAGGTCAAGCGCCTTCAGCACTTCGCCCGAGAAATCGGCCAGCGCCTTCGGGTCGAAGGAGGCGAAGCCCAGCCGCACCAGCTGCGAGAACGGCGGGTAGAAAAAATCCCTGCGGGCGGCCAGCTCGCCTTCGGCGAACTTGCGGTAATCCATGGCCGGCAGGACGGAAAAGATGTAATGGCCGGGCTGCCTGGTCTGCACGAAGAAATCCCCGCCGGCGGCCGCCGTCTCGAGCGTCAGGCAGGCTTCGAACACCGTCTGGAAAACCTTTTCCGAAGCGCGGAAATCCGCCGTGGAAAGCCCGGCATCGGAATCTATCACGCCTATCACGCCCAGGTTCGGGAAATCGTGGCCCCTGGCCAGCAGCCGCGTCCCCACCAGGATATCCGTTTCGCCCTTCACGAAAGCGCCGTACACGGCGGCCGCGTTCTTGACGGAGCCTTTGACCAGGTCGCCGTCGAAGCGGGCCACCTTCGCCCCCGGCAGCAGCTTCTTCAGGTAAGCTTCCACTTTCTGCGTGCCGGTGCCTTTTTCCCTGAATACCTTCCCGGTGCAGACCGGGCAGATCTCCGGCACGGGCTCTTTCCTGCCGCAGCGCCAGCAGACGAACTGGTTCGTTTCGCCGTCCTTCTTCACGCCCATTGAGACGCGGCAGCGCCCGCAGCGCTTCACCCAGCCGCAGTTGGCGCACAGCAAGTACGAGGAATAGCCTTTCCGGCCGGCTATGACCAGGGCCTGCTTCTTGTCCGCGACGGCCTTTTGCAGCTTTTCGGCCAGCGGGGGGGAGATCATGTCCCAGGGGTGCTTATCCATGTCCACCACGGAAACGGTCGGGCGCGCGGCCGCCGGGCGGGGCAGCTCGTTCCAGCTAAAGCGCCCGGCCTCCACCTCGGCGTACGCTTCCATCGAGGGGCAGGCGCTGGCCAGCAGCACGCAGGCGTTATGGTAATGCGCGCGCTTAATGAGCAGCTCCCGCGCGTGGAAATTGGGCTCCTGCTCTTCCTGCTTGTAAATGTCGTCCTGCTCCTCGTCGATGATGGCCAGGGCCAGGTCGCGGAACGGCAGGAAGGCGGCCGAGCGCGCGCCCAGCACTATCTTTACCGAGCCATCCCGCGCGCCCAGCCAGGCTTCGCGCTTCTGTTTGGGGGTAAGGCGGCTGTGCCAGACGGCCACGGCTTCCGGCTTGAATATCGAGCCGAGCCGCTCGGTGAAATGCGGGAGCAGGTTGAGGTCGGGCACCAGGCAGAGCGCCTGGCCGCCGCCCGAGACCGCTTTTTTTATGAGGGCGAGGTAAATTTCGTAGCGCCCGTGCTGCGGCGGGCCGGACAGGACGTGCGCGGCGGGATTGCCGCCTTCCCTGCTGCCTATGAACGCCGACAGCCTGGCCGACAGGGCGGCCAGCGCCGACGTAAGGGCCGGCAGCTGCGCCGGCAGGAAAGGGTCCGCCGCGGCCGCCGCCGGCGGCAGCGGGGGGAGGCCGGGGGGAATGGCGCGGGGGAAAAAGCTGTCGAAGGCGAGGCCGGCCGGCGCGTTCCAGCGGGACTGCATCCACAGGCAGACGGCCGGGATATCGTCCTTGAAGACCGGCTCGCGGTCCACCAGCGTGTCGATAGTTTTTATGGTCTTAAAGCCGGAAAGGTCCACTTCGGATTCTTCGTGCAGTTTAACGATCATGCCGGTAGCCAGCCTGGGGCCGAAGGGGGCCAGCACGCGCAGGCCCGGCCGCGCTACGCCGACAAGGTTGTCGTGGAGCCGGTAATAAAAGGTCCTTCTTAACGGGACCGGGAAAGCTATATCGGCGATCATATACTGGCGTTTAGAGCCGTGTTCGCGGGTCCTGTCGGCGGAATGGCTCGTCAGGCACGGCTCGCCACACCGTGGCTCGCCTCCTCATTCAGGCCTCGCGCTTACGCAAGCTCGGCCTTCACGACGGCCTTCCTCGCCATCTCCGCCGCCACCCGCTCCAAAACTTATAATCTATCAGGCCTTTTCTTCCAGAAAAGCCTTCAGCATCTTCATGTCTTCCCAGGTGTCCCGCTTGAGGTTCGGGTTGCGGAGCAGGGCCGCCGGGTGGTAGGTCGGCAGCACTTTTATATGCTTGTCCGGGCCGAAAAGCTCCACCGGGTAGTCGTACCATTTGCCCCTGATAAGGCTTATACCCTGGGTCACGCCTAAAAGAACCTTCGTGGCCACCGAGCCCAGCGTCACGATGCAGCGGGGCTTTATCAGGGCCAGCTGCTTGTCCAGGTAAGGCCTGCAGGCGGAAATTTCTTCCGGCGTCGGCGGGCGGTCGTTGCCGTGCGCCTCCGGGGCTTCCGGGTCCTTCATCGGGTGGCATTTCACGATATTGGCTATATAGACGTCCGAGCGCTTCAGGCCCAGCACCGTCTCCAGTATCTTGTCCAGCAGGGCGCCGGACCTGCCCACGAACGGCTCCCCGCGGTGGTCTTCCTCGAAGCCCGGGCCCTCGCCCACGAACACCACTTCGGCGCGGGTATTGCCTACGCCGAAGACCGCGTTAAGCCTGGCGTGGCCCAGCTGGCATTTGCGGCATTTCTTCATCTCGGCGATAAGGGCGGCCATCCCGGCGGAGATATCGGCGGGCGCGGCCGCAGGAACCGGTTTTTGGGCGGCTGAGACGGCGGCGGTTTTTTCAGCCGCGGCCGGCGCGGCGGCGGGCTTCGCGGCGGAACGGAGTCCGGCGCTCTTGTGCGGCGTATAAGTGTCCTCGTCCACGGTCTTTATGTGGGCGGCCAGGTCCCCGGCCAGGTTTTTAAGCTCGTATTTCATATCGTCAGGCGGCAAAAAAGCCCGGCACCGACCGGCGCCGGGCTTTCAGGAAGCCTTTAGTCCTTTTTGGCTTTCTTCTTCTTTTCTTCTTTAGCGTCCGCCTTGTCTTCTTTTTCCGGCTTCTCTTTCTTGGCGTCATCCTTCTTCTCGGCCGCCTTTTCGGTGACGACCGTGTCCCTGCTGGAAGCGGCAAGGATGTCCTTGGGCTTCACAGCGCCGCTGATAACTTCCAGCATGGCCTTCTCGATAAGTTCGGCCATCGGGAGGTTGCGCGCCATCTCGTCCCATCTCAGGTGGCGGGCCCATTCCATCGCCCAGACTATATCCTCGTATTTAGTGGGACCGTAGTCGCAGATAAGCTTATCCAGGGTTTCCGCGTCGTTCTTTATCTCAGCTGCCGCCATAGTAAACCTCCGTGCCTACAGTTTCAATCTTGAAAGTTCCCGGCCGAATTTTTTCGCCTCGGCCAGCCTGCGGGAAACCTTCATGCATTCGGTATCGGCTATCTTCCGTATGTCCGACACCGCTTCTTCAAGCCTGTCGTTTATGACCAGGTAATCGAAAAAACCCGCTTCCTTAAGCTCTTTCTTCGCCGTGCGCAGGCGGACCTTTATATTCTCCGCGGGCTCGCGCCTTTTCCTGAGCCGCGCCGCCAGGGTCTTCAGGTCGGGGGGAAGCAGGAACACGGTCACCGTCTCCGGGAAGATCCTCTTTACCGAATGCGCGCCCTTCACGTCTATGGTCATCACCGGGATGAAGCCGCGCCCGAGGAGCTTCATCACCGATCTGACCGGGGTGCCGTACATATTGCCGTGCACCTGGGCCCATTCCAGCAGCGCGCCGCTCTTGCGCATGACCGCGAACCGCGCGGGGGTGACGAAATAATAGTCCTTTCCGTCGACTTCCCCGGGGCGGGCGGGGCGCGTGGTGCAGGTGATGCTGAAGCGGAACCGCTTGTCGCGCTTGAGCAGTTCCCCGCGCACGGCGGTCTTGCCTCCCCCGGAGGGGGAGGCTATGACCATCGGAAAACACCGCCGCGCGCACTTTGCCACCGCGTTACTTGCTCTTCCTGGGGAAACGGAGCTGGGCCTGCGCCGCGGAAAGTATCGCTATCGGCACCCTGAAGGGCGAGCACGACACGTAGTTCAGGCCCGTCCTGTGGCAGAATTCCACGCTGGCCGGCTCGCCGCCCTGTTCGCCGCAGATGCCGATCTTGATGTCCTTGCGGACCTTGCGGCCGCGCTCGACGGTGATCTTTATCAGCTCGCCGACGCCGGTCTGGTCTATGGTCTGGAACGGATCCACGGGGATGATGTTCTTCTTGACATAGTCGTTCAGGAACGGGCCGGAGTCGTCGCGGGAGTAGCCGAAGGTCATCTGCGTCAGGTCGTTGGTGCCGAACGAGAAGAACTGCATCGTCTCGGCCAGCTTGCCGGCTATCAGGCAGGCGCGCGGTATCTCTATCATCGTGCCAACCATATAGGTAAGCTTCACGCCCTTGGCCTTTGAGACCTCGGCGTAGACGCGGTGTATGATGTCGGCCTGGTGTATAACTTCCTGCTCCAGGGAAACCACGGGGATCATGATGTCCGGGTAAACCTTCACGCCTTCTTTGTTCAGCTCGGCGGCCGCTTCGAAGATGGCGCGGGCCTGCATCTCGGTGATCTCGGGGTAGGTGACGCCGAGGCGCACG
>CAZJUL010000218.1:0-5189 GCA_964549095.1 uncultured Elusimicrobiaceae bacterium | reverse complement strand
AAGAATTTAAAATTATTGCGGTTTTGTCCGCTAACACTGCTAACAGAATTATTCATTATGACGATGAGGTTTTTCATAAAGATATACCTCTCGACAGATTCACTGTTGCCGCGCATCGGTTGCGCTTCTCTTGGGGATGACTTTTATTATACATCTTTCGCAGTCCGGTCAAGGTAACTTTTGAGTAGATTTGCGTGGTGCTTAATTTCGCGTGCCCAAGGAATTCCTGAATATAGCGTATGTCCATACCGTTCTCCAACAAATGCGACGCTATGCTGTGCCGCAGGATCATGGCCGTAACGCGCTTGTCTATCCCCGCCGCTTTCGTCGTGCGCCTGAAAAGGTCAAGCATACGGCAACGGGTCAATGGGGACCCCGTATAGTTCAAAAACAAAACGCCTTTATCCGGCTTCAAGGCTTTTGCAAACTTCGGACGCACCCGCTCGATGTATTCCTTCAAGTAACCCGCCGCAATCATTGGAAGCGGCAACACCCGGTCCTTGCCGCCTTTCCCCTCACTGACGAACAAGGTCCGGTTCTTCGGGTCAAAATCCGAAACCTTAAGGCGCAATAGCTCGCCCGTGCGTATCCCCGTCGAATAAAGCACTTCCAGCAAAGCCTTGTCCCGGTAGCCGACAGGGCTTTTAAGGTCCGGCGCGTCCATAAGTCTTTGGGCTTCCTTCTGCGTCAGGATCGTCTGCGGCAGCCAGGCGCTCAGGCGCGGCAGTTCCAAATCTTCGGCGGGGTTTGTCAAAATTATCATCTGCTCCATCAGCCAGCGGAAAAACTGCTTTAACGTGCCAAGCCGGTGCGACACGTGCGACAGGCTTATCTTTCTGTCTTCGTGCCACATGTTGCGCTGTTCGCGCAGGCGCAGTGAATAATCCCCAAGCGTGTCCTCGGTTACGTCGGCTATGCGCTCTATCCCGCGGGCCTCAAGATAACGTAAGAACCATTCAAGGTCATTGGCCGCGCCTTTCACCGTCTCCGGGGAATAGCGCGTAGCAACCAGCCAGGCCAGGTAACGGTCGGCAAGTTCCCGCGCCTCGGTCTTCGGCGCAGTGCTGTCTATGGCCTTCCCGGCCTTTGGTTTCTCTTTAAGCCGTAGCATATTCCTTTGCGCTCGCTTTCTTTTCGTCGTCAACAAAAATCTGCAAATTTTCTCTTGCCAGTTCGCGGGGGTGGTGTTTTTTCAAAAGAGCCTGTAAAGTGTGGCGCTCAACGTGCGTATATATCTGCGTGTTATCTATATTTGAGTGCCCAAGCAAAACCTGCACATACCGCACGTCCATGCCGCCCTCTAATAAATGCGTGGCTACGCTGTGCCGGAATGAATGCACCGGGCTGACCGCTTTCTTTATCCCGGCCTTGCGTATGTATTCTTTCATCATGGCCGCCAGCCAGCACTTGCCCATTGGCCCGCCGTAGATGGACAGGAAAAGCAAATCTTTCCCCGTCTGCGCTTTCTTCTGCCAACTGTTCCCGGACGGCCTCATGCCTTCCGCCAGCTCGGGGCGTATAATGTCCAGATACCTTTTAATGAACCGGCAGCACGGCGTTGAAAGCGGCACAAACCTGTCTTTGCCGCCCTTGCCGTTGCGTATCCGCGCCATCTTCTTGCGCAGTTCCACGTCCGGGACTTTCAGGCCCACCAACTCGGCGGCCCGCGCCCCGGTGGAATACAAAACCTCCATTATCGTGCGGTCCCGGTAGCCTATAACGGACCGCAGGTCCGGCTGCTCCATAATCCTGCGTATCTCGTCGGGCCGCATTACGCCCCTCGGCAGATGCTTCCTGTAGCGCGGGGCCTTTACGCCAGCTATCGTGTCGTAGATGATAACGCCTTTCTTCTTGAGCCAGGCAAACCAGCGCTGCGGCGTTAAAATCCGCTCCCGGATCGTCTGCACGGCCAGCGTATTGCCCTTGCGGTTTGTGTACTCGGAAAGCCACGCCTTGTAACTTTCAAACAGGTTCCGGTCCACCTGCTCAATATCCTTTATCCCCCTATCGGTCAGCCAGCCGATGAACACCCGCAGCGCCAGGTTATTCTGCTTTACGCTCAAAGGCCGTATATTCTTGAGCGTCAAATGCTCAAGGAAGGCCTGTTTAAGATTTTCAAAATCTGTTTTCATACACTTTTCTTGGGCGGCTTTTCTGATATTGGAAAACATCCTGCCATCCGGGCCATTATCACAATCAGAAAACAATGGGACTGAATACAGATATAATCACATAACTCGGGATTATTAAGCACTTTACTGGGCGCATAGCCAAAACCAGAATCCAGTTTTATCAGATTAAAGGACGCCCCGGCGGGGTCCCCGTGAACGAGATGGTTAAAATCATCGCAAAACTCTTTAGCTTGTTTTGTGTCGGCCTCTTTATTCATCGTTGCAAGCATTACTGCTAAACTGGGCCGCTCTGAATGCTTCCAGCCATTCCGCCACAATACGACCTTATCGGGATTTTCATGCAAGTATGAAATAATAGCCGCTCTTTCAATAAGCGGGCGCATTAGAACCGCCGCCGCAAAAAGATATCCCTGCCTTACAAGCTCGCGTATACTTAACGCCAGGCTTATGCCTTGCGGGATTATCTGACAAGCCGCTTTTTGCAAATCGCTTAATTCATGTTTGCGTGTATACTCCGCCGCCTCTTTGTTCCCTGCCAGGCAAGCTGAAATTATTGTGTCAAAAATGTATACCGACTCCCTCCCTAAGTAAGGTTCGTTTCCAGGGGTAAATACAGGGCTTTTTTTATCTATTTCTTCCATTTTGTTTGCGCTTGTGTCCATACATCTCAACAAGGCCCTTGTTCTTTTTCCGAAAAACGCCCAACTTTCCAACTTTCAAGCCCTCGCTCCGTCGTAGACCGCCCTTTTTTCAGCCGCCCAACTTTCAGAAACCATACCCAACTTTCCAACTTTAGCCTTCAGTTTGGCGATGTCCGTAAGCCCCGGAAGCCGCTTTTTGTCGGTTTCCGGCCCGTCAAAGGCCAGTTCGTAGCGGTACATGCGCCCGCGCTCGCCTTTGCCTGTAAGCAGGTATTCCAGTTCTTCAAGCTGGCCGATGTGCGCCTTTATCTGGTTGTCGCTCCAGCCGGTGTACTCCCGGATATCGCGCCGGTTGAACCTGTAGGCTTTCGGCTCTATTTCAAGCTCTTTGGCTTTTTCTTCCGCCATCTGCTTTATGAGGCGCAGTAATTCGCTGGAAGGCCGGGACAACTCGGAAGCCCGCGCCCCGAGGATCTCGGTCATCAGCTTGTTGCCTTCCTCTACGTCCTCTATGCCGACCTCTATGTATTCAAGCTCGCCGCCGTCGCAGGCGTATTTCTTTACTTCCTTGTGATACTGCCGCAGGAAAGCGACGGCCTCTATCAGGGACAGATACTTTTCGTATTCCCGCCGGTATTCCAGCCGGTTCACCGGGAAAGTCAACTGCGTGGCGTAAGGATTTACGACCACAACGGTTTTCAGCAGCCTTTGAATGTTTCTATGGAGCTGTCTTACTTCCCGCGCCTGGCCCGCTTTCATGCGCCCCTCAAGCGTCCGGTTTACGCTCTGCGCCTGGTGGACCTGCTGCGTCTGGTCCGGGCTCTCGTCCAGCGACAGCGTAAAGCACCGGCTCGCGTTTTCAAAGTGTATGCTCGGCTGTGTCGTCGAGAAAAGCAAAGCTATCGGACCCTCTACCTCGTATTCCACCGTTTTCATCTTCCCCGCCGCCGAATCTTTTACCGGCACGGCCAGACGTATCTTTTTGGAAGAAATCAGCTCCCTTATAGCGTAATCCGACCCGAGCAAGCCTTCATCTTCGCCGGATATCATCAGCTTGTGCCGCAGGCTCCGGTTTTCAGCGTAATACAAAGCCTGCGGAGTTATCCGCGTGTAGCTTACAAGGTCCTCGGGCGGCACGAAATCGGCCAGGACTTCCATCAGCCGGGATTTGCCGGCGCCGGCCCGGCTTATTATCACGCCGGACAGCGGGCTTTCAAGTTTCCTTGAGATCGTTATCAGGTAGCCGATTTTCTTGTTTGTTTCCTCCCCGACGTAGCCCATGACCTCAAGGTCTTTCACCACGCGGGCCAGGATATCCGGCTTTTTCGTCCGCGGTCATGGCGTAGCCCTTTTCTCCGTCGGCCTGCCGCTTTCGCATGGTTCTTATGGCTTCCAGCTTGCGGATCATCAAACACAAATCGCCCTCTATGGCGGCCTCCGACACGCCGAACAGCGGCGCGGCGCTCCGGGCAAATGAGGCGCGGGAGCGCCCGGCGTATAAATCTATGGTGTCCAGGCCAAACGCCGCGCCGCTCTGCGCCTGTATCCGCACCCGCAGGCGGTTGACTTCGCCGGGCGCGAGTTCCTTGACCTCGTATTTCCTCGCGGCGCACTCAAAGCGGATGAATTCATCCGTTACGCGCACTACCGCGTCCGGGCCGATTTTGTCCCCTATCGGCTCAGACGCTTTCAACGCGGCTTCCACCTGGGCGGCGCTGGCCGGGAACTGCAAGCCGAGCCTGTAACAGGGGACTTGCAGCTTCTGCAACAGCCCGAGCAGTTCCGGCAACTCGCCAGTAAAATACGCTTTATCCGGCCTGTGCTTCGTTATAAGCGCTTTTTCTTCGCCGTTAAGCTCAAGGCCCATCGGGACGGCGTTAAGCCCCGCCTGCATAAGTTTCAACGCCTCAAGAACGGACCCGGTAAAGACTACTTCCCTTTCCGCCAGGGCCACGAGATTCACGCCAAGGCGGGAAAGTGCGGCCGGGTAAAGGGTTTCGATTCCATCTTTGGATATCGCGATAAATCCGGCCGCGCTTTCCTGCCGGTCGAACGCCGGGACAACCAGACAACCGCTTACTGCTTCCTTGCCGTCCTTGGTAATAAGCCCGGACTCGACCAGGACATCACGCGCCCCGCCTTTGGAGGGAATGGCGCGCAATACTGCGCCATTGCCGTACCCGACGTTGAACTGTTCGAGGACCTGGCCGTCAAGGCCGAACGACTGCGCCAGAGCCCGGCCCGCCTTGTCTTTGCGCAGGGCTTCCCGGTAGAACTTCGCCAGGGTCGCTAAAAGCTGGCTTTTGTTTACAGGTTCAGCCATAATAATTTTCCCCTGTGTTTTTTGTTTCGCCGTCGCAGTGAATAATTCTGTTAGCAGTGTTAGCGGACAAAACCGCAATAATTTTAAATTCTT
>CAZJUL010000217.1:0-5190 GCA_964549095.1 uncultured Elusimicrobiaceae bacterium | reverse complement strand
GGGAGGGCGCCGACTGCGTCTGCGGCTCTCCCTTCCTCGGCGGCTTCGTCGGGCGGCCGCCGCTGAGGCTGGCGCTCACGCGCGCGGCCAACCTGGCGCTGCGCCTCGCCTTCGACCGGCGGCTCACTTCCTACACGCCGATCTTCCGCCTCTACCGCGCCGAAAGCGTGAAGCCGCTGGAGCTCCGGGAGCGCGGATTCTCGGTGGACGCCGAGCTGCTGGCCGAGCTCGCCCTCCGCGGCGCGCGGATACGGGAAATACCGGTGACGATGCGCGTGCGCACCGGCGGCCGCTCCAAGATGGATTTCCTGGCCGAGGCGAAGAACCACCTGAAATTGATACTGCGGCTGAAAACCGCGGGCTTCGCTCCCGGGGCGCGCACCGAAGACGCGGCCGGGCCGGCGGCCTCCCCCGCCTGGCGCGTCCCGCTCGCGGCGGCCGCGCTTTTCCTGCTCAGCCTTTCCGTTTCCACCTGGTCGATCGTAAGGCATTTCGAGGGCGGCCTCAGCCACGAGTTCTGCCATTACGGCGAGATCGGCCGGAACATCGCGGAAGGCAAGGGCTATGTCACGGCGGCGGTATACCCGGCCACCCTCGCCCAAATGGAACAGCGGAGCGTAGAATTCGAGGCGCACGCGCCGGTCCTGGACAGGTTCCCCCTCTACGCTTATTTTACGGCGGCAGCCGTGAAACTGGGCGGGCCGAACGACACTTCCGTCGTGCTGGCGTCGGCGGTAACGCTTGCGCTTTTCGCCTGCGCCGCCTTCGCGCTGGGCCTGCGCTTCTCCGGGTATTGGGAAGGCGTCCTGGCCGGCCTGCTGATAACCCTGGGGCCCAGTTTCCAGCGCGGCTTCGTGCTGTGGGGTTACCCCGACCTGCTCTTCGCGGCGCTGGTCGTGCTTGAAATACTGCTGCTGGCGCGCGGGGCCGGATCGGAACAAAAAGGCGTTCTTTACTGGGCCGCCGCCGGGTTCCTGGCCGGAGCGGGCTGGCTCTGCCGCTCCAACCTGGTCATCTGGCTGCCGCTTTTCGCCCTTGCGCTCTGGTTCTATAATAAGGAAAGGCGCGCGCTGTCCCTGGCGGCCTACGCCGCCGCGGCCGCCCTTGCGGCCCTGCCCGCCGCGCTGTACAATCTGCACTGGGCCGGCTCCCTCAGCCAGCCGGCCCTGGCCTACGGCGTCGCCCACTATGTCGTGCAGGACGTGTTCCCCCTGCTTTCCTACAAGACTTTCAGCGCCTGGGATATCATAAGGACTTACCCTTGGGCGCTGGCGCAGAAGTCGGCGTCCCAGTTGGTCCGCCTGGCCGGCGACCTGCCGACGATGTGGCAGATGCACCTGGTTTTCCCCCTGGCCGTGGTCGGGGCTTTTTCGCCTAAGAGCTCCGCCGCGCGGCGCGGGCTGCTGCTTATGTGCGCCATGTTCGCGGTACAGGCGCTGGTCTTCTCCGTCCTGAGATATGAAATGCTGGGGGCTAAGGTCGGCGGGCGGTATTACCTGTGGGCGGCCCCCGCCTTTTTCCTGCTGGCGGCCGCCGGCATAAAGCGCCTGGCGGGCTTCACCTCACGCCCGCGGCTGGCCGGCGGGGCCCTGGCCGCGGTCCTGGCCGGCTTCTATTTATGGCAACTGGCCACGCCCCAGGGCGCGCCGGCCCACCCGGCCGGCCTGAAAGCGGGGCAATGGCCGGAACTGGCCGCAGCGGCCGAAGCCGCAGGCCCCGGAGGGCTTATCGTCACGAATATCCCCGCGCAGGCCGCCTGGTACGGGCGGCGGCGAGCGATAGGGCTCCCCGAAGACCCGGCCCAGCTGGCCGCCATTGCCCGCCGCTACCGCGTGGACGCCGTGCTGATCTCCCGCCTGGGCCCCGGCGAACTGACCGGCACCCCGGCCTGGCTCCCGGTAATGCGGGACCAGGGTGCGCTGACCGCTTTATCCCGCGGCCTGAACCTTCCGAAAGTCACCGAGTTCGGGACCGCCGTCCTCTTTTCCCGCTGACGGCCTTTCGCGCTTTAAAAAAGAAAAGGCCCCTTTACGGGGCCTTTCCTTTAATAACTGGCTGAGGGTTTACCGCGCCAGCTTGTAGGGATCTTCGGTCACGCCCAGCATATAGACGGCGGCCTTGACGTTGTTGGCGACCGCTTTCTTGATGGCGCCGGCGCCGGGGTAGAAGGTGCCGCCTTCCAGCTCGGTGGTGAAGGCGAAGATGCCCGCGGCCTCGTAAGCCCAGTCGGTGGTGTCGCCGGTGGCCACGTAAAGGTCGCTGGACTGCTGCGGGGTATAGCCGGTAATGCCCGCCATGGCCTGCGCCATCTTCTCGAAGACCTTGCGGTCCTTTTCGTTCTCCAGCGGCGTGTCTTTGCCGGCCCAGGGATAAAGGATGAGGTCGGAATAGGAATGGTAGCTCATCAGGGTCTTTATGTTCTTGCGGGCCTCGATGAAGTTCTTCAGCGCCAGCGTCTCCGGTTCGGAGAACGGCGCCGTGCCGCAGTAGGTGTCGGAATACGGCGAATGGGAGGCCCCGGCCTGGCACCAGCGCGCGGCGTAATTGCGGTTCAGGTCCACGCCCACGCTCTTGTCGGCGTTGATCCGCGTGTTCTTGCGGTGCCACTTGTACTTGCCGGTCTTAATGTCGAACTCCGCGCCGTCGGCGTTCAGCATCGGGATGATGTAGATGTCCAGCGTGTCCAAATATTTCTTTACTTCGGGGTCGGTCTTGTTCGAAAGCAGGTACTCGGCCAGGCCCAGCGCTACCTCGTTGGACAGGTGTTCCCGGGCGTGGTGGTTGGCCACGTAAAGCGCGGCCGGCTTAGCGGTTTTCCCCTTCTCAGGGGAGGTAATGCGCAGGCACCAGATGTCGCGGCCCTCGTAGGTCTTGCCTATAGAGGACAGCGAGGCCAGGCCGGGGTTGGCGGCGGCCAGGGCGTTCAGCAGGTCAGTGGTCTCCTTGTAGTTGTGGTAGGCGCTGTCAGCCGCCGGAAAATCCTTCAGGTGTTTTTTTGCGTATTCGTAGATGGTCTGCTTGCCGGTGACCTTGTAGCCTTTTTCCTGCAGTGCGCCGAGCAGGGCTTTGGGGACGAAGCCGGAAACCCTGTCGGCCCGGACTTCCATTATATCCATGCCAAGCTCCAGGAGTTTGGTCCTTGCGCCCTTGTCCGCGGCGAGTACCGTCACCCAGTACCTGTCGTCGTCTTTCAGCTCTTCCAGCGCGGCGATCTCTCCGGCGGGCGTCGGCAGGCCGGACAGCGCGCGCGCGTCGGCGCCCTGCTGTTCCAGCAGCTGGCTGAACGAGGCGTTTCCGTCCGCCGCCGTCCGCGATTCCGCGGCCCCGGCGTTACAGGCGCAAAGTCCGAAAACGAGCAGTGCAAGGGTTGTTCTTTTCATCGGTGCAGGCCTCCGCATATCCAGAAATATAGCAAAGTCAGCCGTCAAAAGCTATCCAAAATATCAATCCCGCGCCGGCTCCAGGCGGGTCTTTCCCGCTATGACGGCCAGGTTGAGCTTCACTATGTCGGCCGCGAAATTCCAGTTCAGGCCTTCGGGCTTGTCGCAGCTCTTGTGATAGCAGGGATTGTGGTCTTCCCAGTGCTCGATGGACAGGTAGGTCGGGACGCCGGCCTCCAGGAAAGGGACGTGGTCGCTGCCCCAGGCCGGCGAGGCGACGTGCGGCTGCAGGCGGGTGTACAGCTTCGCCATGGTGCCCACCCAGTCCGCGTGGGCTATGAATTCTTTGTTGGTCTCTATCTCGACGACGCCGTCCCTGTTCCAGGCTATCATGTCCATGTTTATGGCCCAGGCCAGGTTACCCATCCCGCCCGAAGCCTGCAGCTTTTTAGCGTAGGCGTAGGCGCCGACTATGCCGTTCTCCTCGCCGTTGGTCGCCACGAAGAGCAGCGCGTGGTCGGACCTGTAGCCGGCAAGCACCCGCGCCATCTCCAGCAGGCCGGCCGTGCCGCTGGCGTTGTCGTCGGCCCCGGCGTTATCGTAGCCGACCGAATCCAGGTGCGCCGCTACAAGGACGGTCTTTGGATCCGTGCCGGGGCCCGGGCGGTACCCCGCGATATTGCATTCCTTGTCCATCTTCCGGTCCTTGTAGCAGTGGCGCTCCACCGCGTAGCCCAGGCCTTTCAGCGTGTCGGCGACAAGGTCCATTGTGCGCTTGTTGCCGGAGCCGCTGGTGACGTCCAGCTGGGCGGCGCTGCGCTTGCCGGTCATCGCGATGGCTGTTGCGGAGGCCTTGATGCGGTCGGCGCTGACCTTGGAAACCAGCGTCAGCACTTCCGGCAGGATGGATTCTTTCTGGGAAAGCACCGCCGGGGCGTTGTACACCTCGTACGGCGAGACAGGGCGGAGTTTGGCGCGGATCTCATCGGGCAGGCTGTCGTAGGGAACTGTAAGCTTCACCAGCCGGGTGCGGCCGCGGTCGTATTCGACCGAGGAAAAACCGGCCAGGGTCTCAAGGAAGCCGGGATCCTGGGACTCTACCAGATAAAGCCCGCCCCCGGCGTTTTCCGGTGAGGCGGTGTGGGCCGAAACGGAGAAAACCTGGGCGGAAAGGAACGCCGCCAGGGCGATAGATATATATTTGTGATTTATAATTCTCAAGCCATTCTATTATAATGCGCGCCCGGCAGAAGGGCATGGGTAAAAAGGCCTATACGCGCATAGGTCTAATGGTTCAGCCGGGCCGCCGGATTTTATGGTAATATCTGGAGAAGAGCTGCGCTCCGGCTGACAGAAAGGCCGGACCGTCAGCGGGGATCATTTATGGACACCAAAAAGAAAACGCTCATTGTTTCCGCGGCGGTGCTGGTTGCGCTAGGTTCCGCCTACCCGATATACAGGTATGCGACACAGGGAACCGCCGGTGACGGAACAAGCGAACCCGCGGTCGCGCCCGACGGCCAGCCAGGCGGTATGGACTCCGGCCCGGACCTGTTCGACGGCGCCGGCGGCGGCCTGAACGCCTCGGGCAAGGCGCTGACCGCGAACGACCCGTCGGGCCTGACGGCTTTCAACGGCATGGGTTCGGCTGAGTCCCTTGATTCCCCCATCTCCTCCACCCGTACACCGTCCGCTTCGGGCGGGGCCGTTCCTCCCGTCGGGGATCCTTCCCAGCCTTCTTCCTACGCGGGCTCGCTGCAGGCCGACCCTTCCATTTCCGGTTCCGGCAAGTCTTACGACGGCGCGTCCA
>CAZJUL010000216.1:0-5196 GCA_964549095.1 uncultured Elusimicrobiaceae bacterium | reverse complement strand
CAGCATCGCGCCTGCGCCCGCGGCCAGGATGTACTCCCAGCCGAGGATGGCCCTGTACTGCGTCAGGAACGGCAGCCCCGACTGGCCGGCGTGGTGCAAGGTAAGCAGAACTGGATGCAGCATCAGCGCGAAAGGCACCGCCAAACCCAGCAGGTGGTGCGCTTTCGTGAGTCGGTCCAGGCCGTAAAGGGGTTCAAGCCATTTAACGCGCGAAACCAGCAGCACCTGCGCCAGGACGCCGGCCGCGGCCAGTATGCCGGCCAGCCGGCCGAAAGCCAGGAGCAGCCCGGAAGTCTCCTGGAACAGCCCCCCGTCGGAGCTGTTAGCAGCCCACAGAAACAGTGCGGCCAGTACGCCGGCCGGGAAGAGCGCGAAAAGTATTTTTTTCATCAGCGGATCACCGACGCCTTACTTGGAAGATTCATTTATCGTAAATTCGACTTTTACGTCCGGGTGCAGGCTGCGGTGTACGGGGCAGGCCTTCACGCAGGCAAGCAGCTTCGCCTGCATTCGCTCGTCCAGTTTCCCGGGGAAAGACACCACGCAGGCGAACCTGGCCACCCGGCGCGGGTTTTCCTGCATATGCTTCTCCACTTCTATGGAAGCGCCCTCGAACTGTATCCCGTCCCGCTCGGCCACGCCGGCCATTATGGTCAGGATGCAGGAGGCCAGGGAGGAGGCCAGCAGGTCGGTGGGCGAAAAGGTCCGCCCTTTGCCGGCGCTGTCCGCGGGCAGGTCGGTGAGCAGCGCGTTGCCGCTGGGCCCGTGCCGCAGCTCCACCTGCTTGTCGCCCGCGTAGGTCGCCGTTATCTTTACCGCCATCGAACGCCTCCTTTACGGAAAAGTCCTTAATTGAATTATAACATTGAAAAAAGGCGGATAAAAAGACAAAATATATGCATGAGCCTTAAAAACCTGCTGAAAGCCGCGATGTTCCCGTTAGTCCTGACCGCCGTAGCCTGCACGAACAACAAGCAGGAAACGGTCCCGGCCGCTCCCGAAGCGCCGGCCCAAACCAGCGCAGCCACCCCCGTAAAGGAGACCAAACCCGCTATGAACGCACTCTCAGATCCGAGCTCCGCGAACCTGAAAGCCCCGGCCACTTACAAGGTGAAGTTCAAGACCTCGAAGGGCGATTTTACGGTGGAAGTGTACAAGGACTGGGCCCCGCTGGGCGCGGACCGCTTCTACAACCTGGTCAAGGCCGGCTATTTTACGGACATCGCGTTCTTCCGCGTTGTCTCCGGCTTTATGGTGCAGTTCGGCATACACGGCGATCCCGCCGTCAGCGCGAAGTGGCGCGAGGCCCGGATACAGGACGACCCCGTGAAGCAGTCCAACGCAAAGGGCAACCTCACCTACGCGATGGCCGGCCCCGATACGCGCACCACGCAGCTCTTCATCAACTTCGGCAACAACGCCTTCCTGGATTCGCAGGGCTTCCCGCCCTTCGGCAAAGTCACGGAAGGGATGAGCGTGGTGGACAGCCTCTACTCGGGCTACGGCGAAGGCGCCCCCCGCGGTATGGGCCCGGACCAGGGCCGCATACAGATGGAAGGGAACGCCTACCTGAAGAAGGACTTCCCGAAGATGGACTACATACTGAGCGCCGAAGTGCTGAACTGAAGCGCCGGTTCCAACCGGTGAAAAAGCCCCGCGCCCTGACCGGCGCGGGGTTTTTTATTTGATTTTTTATTTCGCCGGGCGGTTCTTGTAGATGTAATTGGCGGTTTGGTAGAAGGCCGCCGCTTCGGTCTCCAGTTCCGCGTCCGTTTTCGCGGTAATGGACTGCGCGGCTTCATCCCAGGCGTAAGACTTGAGGTATTTTTTCGGGCCCAGCACGGCCAGGCGGCCGTCCCGCAGATAGCCCAGCTTCTGGTAGGTGGAAACAAAAGCCCGGCCGCCGGCCTTCCCGCCCTTCAGCGCGTTCCTGCCCATGAAGCGGCTTTCGTAGCCGATGTTCAGCAGCCCCAGTATCGTCGGGGCCGTGTCTATCTGGCTGGCCAGCGACTCGACGGTCCCGGGTTTTATATGGGCCGGGGAATAGACCAGCATCGGTATATGGTAATTCCTGACCGGCATCTCGGTCTTGCCGGCGCTGTTGGCGCAGTGGTCTGCGGTAATTATGAAAACCGTGTCCCTGAACCACGGCCTACCGGCCGCGTCCTTCAGGAATTTTCCGACCGCGTAGTCGGCGTACTTTATCGCGCCGCGCCGGCTCTGCGAAGAAGAGGGAATGTCTATCCTGCCGTCGGGATAGGTGAACGGCCGGTGATTGGAGGTGGTCATCACGAAACTGAAGAAGGGCTTCCCGGACCGGTGTGAGGCGTCGGCCTCTTTCAGCGCTTTGTTCAGCAGGTCCTCGTCGGACACGCCCCAGATATTGGCGAAGATCACCTCGTCCTTCGAGAAAGAAGCCCGGTCCACTATGCCGAAGCCGTTGCCCGCGAAGAACGCGTTCATGTTGTCGAAATAGCCGTAGCCGGCGTAGACGAACTTCGTATCGTAGCCGCGCTCCCGCATCAGCCGGCCCCAGGAGAACAGGCCCCGCTGGTCCGGCCGCTTTACGATAGAAGTGCCCGGCAAGGGCGGCAGGGACAGTTCCACGGCTTCGAGCCCGCGCACCGTGCGGGTGCCGGTGGCGTAAAGCCGTTTGAAGAACAGCGACTTGGGGGCCAGGGCGTCCAGGTTGGGCGTGATGTCCTTCGTCCCGCCGAAGGCCTTCAGGTATTCCGCGCTCAGGCTTTCCTGCATTATCAGGACTATGTTAAGTTTCTTTTCGGGACCGGCGGTTTTTATCGTCCTTGTAACGTCGTTAGCGCCTTGTTCTTTAAAAGCTGCGCCCGGTTCGCTTAAGGCCCGCCTGACGGACTGAAAAGCTTCGCCGGGGCCGATAGAGGCGTAAAATTTATCGTACGGCAGTTCGTTGTTCCTGAAGGCCGAGAAGAACGAGTACACGCCGTTGGCCGCCAGTTCGTTGGCGTATTCGTTCCTGCTTATCCGGGCCCAGTCCAGGTCCACGAAGACGAAGCTCAGCGCCGGCACGGCGAGCAGGACGCCGGCCGGGAGCAAGCGCCCCCTGAAGGGGCTGTCGTATTTAAGCGCGGCGTCCAGCTGCTTCCACGCCAGGGCCAGCGCCGCGGCGGACAGCACGAAAACGCCGGGCAGCACCAGCCAGAGGTTGTAGGACTCCCGGATATTGCCCCATACCTCGTTGGTGTAGACCAGGTAATCCACGGCTATGAAATTGAACCTTACGCCGAACTCGTAGAAAAAGAAATATTCGGCGGCGCCGTTGAAGGCCAGCGTGTACGCGGCCGCGAAGAACAGCGCGCGGACGAGCCACTTGTGCCAGCCGGAAAGATGGGCCTTGGCGGGGGCGAGCAGCGCCCACAGCGTCAGCGGCAGCGCGGCGTAGCCGAAGGTGACCAGGTCGAAGAAAAGGCCGGCGGCGCAGATCTTCGCCAAGACCGGGAGCCCGCGCTCCAGCTCCGGCCAGGCCAGGCCGGTCAGCACGGCCCGCGTCAGGAAAGACGCCGCCAGGAACAGCGCCAGGAACGGCAGCAGGAACGAGAACCTGCTTTTGAATATGGTCGTCATCGGTTAATGTAAAGTTTCTTTACTCTATGCGCGCCCTGTCAGAAAAGTTCCGGCAAAACCTGCGCCGCGTCGCCGTCTATCTTTATGCCGGCGGCCCAGTCCTGGGCCGTGGCGCCTTTATTGACTATGGCGTAATGCTTGCCCGCGGCCTGCACGCTCAGCGGCACCGAGGCGGCCGGCTGCACCGACAGCGTAGAGCCGACCGAGATGGCCAGGTCGCAGTTCTGCGCGGCTTTGAAGGCCAGCCCCAGCTCCGCCTGCGGCATTGATTCGCCGAACATCACCACGGCCGGCTTAAGCAGGCCGCCGCAAGCGCATTTGGGCGGCTTGCCGCTGTCCAGGAACCGGCCCACCGCGGCCGCCATCGGGCTCCAGTCACCGCATTCCAGGCATTCGGCGCAAAGCGCCGTGCCGTGCAGTTCTATCAGCTTCCCGTTCGAGGTCCCGGCGGCGCGGTGCAGGTTGTCCACGTTCTGCGTCACCACGGCCTCCAGCTTCCCGCTTTTTTCCAGCCGGACCAGCGCCTTGTGCGCCCCGTTGGGCCGCGCGGTCTTGAAGGATTCGAAGGTGTCAGCTTTAAAGCGCCAGTACTCGGACCTTTTTTCTTCCGACTTCAGGAACTCGCCGTACTGCACGGGCTCCCGCTTGGCCCAGAGCCCGTCGGGGCCCCTGAAATCCGGTATGCCTGAGCCGGTGGAGATCCCGGCGCCGGTAAAGACCATTATCCTGGAGGACCTGCCTATCAGTTCTTTCAGCGCTTCGATGTCGGTGTTCATGGCTGGCGGCGGCGCTAGGGCTGTTCGGGCTTCAGGCAGTCGGGGGAGTTGTTCTCCGGTGAATTGACGAAAGAGGATACTTTATAGCCGTGCATCAGCGCGGACTCGTAGGGGCGGAAGATGGGCAGCAGGTCTTCCGTGTCGGAGGCGCGCATGTCCAGCCAGAGCTTTTCGTACTTCGGGTCCAGGATCACCGGCATCCTGTGATGCACGCAGCGCACCACGGCGTTGGCCGCGGCGGTGATGACGGCGAAGGTGCGGGTGGCCTCGTCGTAAACGCCGGCCATGCCGAACAGCCCCTTGTCCTTCAGCTCGAACCGGTAAGGCACTTTCTCGCCCGAGGAATGCGCCCATTCGTAGAAGCCGTCGGCAGGCACCAGGCAGCGGCTCTTGTAGAAGGCGGTCCTGAAGGTCGGGCGCGCGGTTATGCCCTCGGCCCGGGCGTTGATGAAGCCCTCTTTTATCTCGCCGCCGGACCAGCCGGGGATAAAGCCCCACTTGAACAGCCGCACCACGCCGCCCGCTATGACCGCGGCTTCCTGGCCGGGCGCTATGTTGAAGCTGGGGTGCACCGGCACGCTCGGCTGTTTGGCCGCGAACCGCTTCATCAGTTCGCCGACGTCATAAGTCTGTGAGAATCGTCCGCACATATTAGGTTAATTAAAGTTTTTTTTCAGCCTTATATCAATGCTTTTTATGGCGCGGCGCCGATTTGATATACTTTTAGCGACCGCTCAATAAGGAAACGCAATGTCTTCTTTCGTCGCGCTGGATTTTGAGACCGCCGATCACGGCAGGGACTCGGCCTGTTCCATCGGGC
>CAZJUL010000215.1:0-5200 GCA_964549095.1 uncultured Elusimicrobiaceae bacterium | reverse complement strand
GAGTAAAATGAACAGACTGTTGAAAAAGGTGCTCAAGCGCAGGACCGGCCAGAACACGGTGGAATACCTGCTGATGCTGGCCGTGGTCGTGGGCGTGGTGCTCATAGCGGGCGCCGCCCTGAAGAAGTACATGCCCGACCTCTGGGGAAAGATACAGGGCAAGATCGGCGGCGCGGCGGACGCGCTGTCAGCGGGCGAAGGCAGCGGCGGCTGAAGCGGCTGAGACATTAAGGAATACAGGACGGCGCTGTCCGCGGGTGAAGGCGGCAGGCAGCGGCAGCCGGCGCAGCGCCAGGCCGTTCCGGCGGCGCGCGGCGGGGCTTCGGTCGGGCCCCACCCCGCCGCCGGGGGCGCGGCGGTTTAAAGGATATTTTGAAAGTATCCGGGGCGGAGTCGTTATGGCTATACAGGTACCTCCGGGCGGCCTTCGCGGGCTTACCCTGGGAGCCGGGAGGCGGGCGCAGACCACGGTGGAACTGCTGCTGGTGCTGCCCATCTTCTCGCTGATGATCTTCCTCTGCATGGAGCTGGGGAACATAGCCCACCAGGTCATCCTGGTCAACCACTCCGCGTACGAGCTGGCGCGCATCGGCTCGCTGGTGGCGGGCCCCAAGGGCGGCGAACTCGACTCGGCCACGGTGAGCGAAAGCAGGGCCGAGACGAAAATGCAGGACGCGCTGCGCCAGATGTTCCCGAGCTATTACGCGAAGATAACGCTCGACGTTTCGAAAGAATTTACCATGGACGATCCCCAGGCGACAGGGCACCAGAACTTCGACCTGATAGTCAGGATGACGTACCCGGTAGAACTGCTTTTCCCCGTGTCGAACTACATACTCGCGGACGGCCCGAACAAGCAGAACCATATCATGAAGATAAGCGTGTCGATGCGGATGCCGATAGAGAAGCCGATGTTCCGTTAAAAGCGGCTGGTTTCAGCGCGACCGCCCAGGCGGCGCGATCTGCGGTCCAAAAGGGAGAATGATTTATGGAAAAGAAAGGCGTGCTCGTTCCGCTGATACTGGCGATGATAGCGGCCAGCATCTACTGGTGGGTGCTCACTTCCAAGGAGCGCAAGATCAGCCAGTCGCTTGAAACCACCCAGATAATGGTGGCCAAGTACGACCTCCCCAACCGCACCATCCTCAAAGAGGACCTGGTGGAGATAATCCAGATGCCCAGGATGTACAAGCAGGAGGACGCCTACGAGGTGAGGAGCCCGTCGGACATCAAGCTGGTGACCAACCTGGTCACCGCCATAAGGATACCGAAAGGCAACCAGATCACGCAGTCGGCGCTGGTCAGCCTGAGCCCGGAGGCGGGCCTGAGCGTAAAGGTGCCGCCCGGCTACAGGGGCTGCATCATGCAGATGGAGAACGAGCTGCTGCGGCTGCTGAAGCCGGGCGACAGGGTGGACGTGCTGGTCAGCTTCGACGCCGTGATGGGCGAGAACCGCAAGGAGAAGGTGACGGCCACCATCCTGCAGAACGTGCTGGTGCTGGGCGTGGGCAACAACCTGGGGCAGGGGCTTTCGGCGGCGCAGGCCAAATCCAAGGAAGCCCAGTCATCCGGGGACGCCGGCTTCTCCGACAGGGGCGTGCTGAGCCTGGCGCTGAACCCGAACGAGGCGCAGTACCTGGCGCTTTCCCAGGAGCAGGGCAAGATCATCATCATCGTAAGGGGCCTGGGCGACGTAGAGCTGCACCCCATGGAAATAGCGAGCTTCAAGAGGCTCATAAAATAGACGCCGGGGACCGGGGACTGTCCCCTTTACCGGCGAGCGAAGCGAGCGGTAGAAGGGGACTGTCCCCTGGACTAAAGTGCCTACTTGCTTTGCTTTCTAGGAGAACTTATGCGAAAACTTTACCTCTTCCTGGCGGTCCTTGCGCTGGCGCCCTCCGCCCGGGCGCAGAAGACCGAGCTGGTGGCGGTCAGCGCCGACATAGTCGAGATAAGCGGCTCCCTGCAGAAGACCAGGGGGTTTTCCTGGAACCAGCTCTTCGAGTTCGGCGAGACCAGCATCCCCGGCATACTGACGCTGGGCGACTTCGAGAGGCGCACCTCTATCTCCGCCACGCTCAAGCTGCTGGAGACCGAGGGCAAGGCCCAGCTGCTGTCGAATCCCAAGGTCATAACCAAGAGCGGCACGCAGGCCAACTTCACCGTGGGCGGCGAAATACCCATACCGTATTCCAATAACCAGGGCCTCGGCGCGGAATTCAAGAAATACGGCGTCATCCTGAACGTGCTGCCAGTCATCCTGACCGAAAAGAAGGACACGGTCGACGTCCAGCTGCAGCTGGAGGTCTCGAACCTCGACTATTCCAAGCCGGTGGTAGTCTCGGGGACCACCATCCCGTCGATCATCACCCGCCAGATACAGACCGAGGTGGAGCTGAAGAGCGGCGAAACCCTGGTCATAGGCGGCCTGAAGCGCAGCAACAGGAGCGTCGCCAAGAACCGGGTGCCCATACTGGGCTCCATCCCGCTGCTGGGGGCGCTGTTCTCCTCCACGGACGTGCTGGAAGAGCAGAGTTCGCTGTTCCTGTTCGTGACTTTCGACATAATCAAGTAGCAATTAAAGGTCGGGGATAGACCTTGACCTTTGCGTTGTAAGGATCTGACGGAGGAAGTGTAAACGGTGTGCTTTTTGGGGTCTTAAGACCAATAGTCAAGGTCTGTCCCCAATGCTTTAACCCCTTTTGAGCTATATGGACGAAATCAACACGCTTCCAAGAGTTATAACTTTCTCGGGCCCCAAGGAGGGCGTGGGCAAGACCTCGGTCATGCTCAACCTGGCCCTGGCCTGGGCGAATTACCAGAAGCGGAACGTGCTGATAATACCGCTGGACCCGATGTGCCGCACGGAGCACGCCGTGATGCTGGGCCTGAACCCCCCGTCGATGGCCGAGATCGTGAAGACGCTGGGCCGCGAATCCGTCAGCGCGCTGGGCGCCCTGCTGCGCGGCAAGATCCCCATGTCCCCGTACGGCGTGGGCGTGCTGCCCCTCTCGAAGAAGAGGTCCGACATCAGCAAGATGTCGCCCGACCTGATACTGCCGATATTGTCGCGGCTCTCCCAGACCTTCGACCTCTTCATAGACGTGGACTCCTATTTCCCGATGCAGGTCTTCGCCTTCGACATCTCCGACATGGTCTTCTGGGTGACCAACTCCAACGCCACCACCCTGAACGCCAGCGCCAGCGTCTTCCGCGAGATCAACGAGCTGCATTTCCCGATCAACAAGTTCGAGGTGGTGGTCAACCTCTACGACATGCCGGGCGCCCTGGGCCCCAAGGAAGTCGAGAAGTTCTTCAAGCAGATGGGCAAGGAAATACTCGCCTTCATGCCCTGGGAGGACCTGCTCCCCGGCTGCGCCAACCAGAACAAGATACTGATAGCCGAGCAGCCCAACACCCAGTGGATCAAGATACTGCGCGTGCTGCTGGGCAGGGTGGCGGAGATGCAGCCGTCGGAGAAGCAGTGGGCCTCCAACGTTTCTACGGCGGAGTTCGGCCACGGCTCGGACATGCTCTGGCGCCAGCTGGAAAAGGAGCCCGACGCGCCGTCTTCCGGCGGCGGCGCCGCCGCCAAGTCCCAGGTCACCGTGGGCGCGCCCAGGGTGGACGTGCCGCCTTTCTGGGAAGAGCTCAAGATGAAGATCCACCGCGAGGTCGTTTCTGCGCTGGAGACCGAGCGCATCAAGATCTCCGACGACGCCGCCCTGAACCTGGAGACCAGGAAGAAAGTGGACGGCATCATAAACGGGCTGCTGCAGAAAGAGGGCTCCACCCAGCTCACCCGCGAGCAGCGCGTGAAGTTCATCAACGAGCTGCTGGACGAGATCCTGGGCCTGGGCCCGCTGGAAGAGCTGATGCGCGACCCCGCCGTCACCGAGATCATGGTCAACGCCCCCAACCGGGTGTTCATAGAGCGCGCCGGCAAGCTGACGCTGACCAAGTACCAGTTCAGGAACGAGGAGCAGATCATCCAGGTCATGAAGAGGATCGTGGCGCCGCTGGGCAGGCGCATCGACGAATCCGTGCCGCTGGTCGACGCCCGCCTGAAGGACGGCTCGCGCGTGAACGCCATCATCCCGCCGCTGGCCGTCTCCGGCCCCACGCTGACCATCCGCCGGTTCTCCGCCAAGCCGTTCACGGACTCCGAGCTGATCAGGAAGGAATCCATCTCGCAGGACTGCGTGGATTTCCTGAAGGCCTGCGTGCGGCTCCGCAAGGACATTATCATCTCCGGCGGCACCGGCACCGGCAAGACCACTTTTTTGAACATGTTGTCCAGCTATATCCCCGAGGACGAGCGCATCGTCACCGTCGAGGACGTGGCCGAACTCAGGCTGCAGCAGGACCACTGGGTGCGGCTGGAAAGCCGCCCGCCCAACATCGAAGGCAAGGGCGAGGTCACCATACGCGACCTGGTCAAGAACTGCCTCCGGATGAGGCCCGACCGCATAGTCGTAGGCGAGGTCCGCGGCTCCGAGGCGCTGGACATGCTGCAGGCCATGAACACGGGCCACGAAGGTTCGCTGGCCACCATCCACGCCAACACCCCGCGCGACGCGCTGACCCGCATGGAGGCCATGTGCCTGATGGCCGGCGCCGACCTGCCCATCTGGGCCTTGCGCGAAATGATCGCGTCGGCCGTGCACATGATAGTGCAGCTCACCCGTTTTTCCGACGGCACCAGGAAGATCACCGCGGTCACCGAGATCACGGGCCGCGAAGAGAACCAGATCCTGATCCACGACCTGTACAAGTATCACCAGACCGGCATAGTCAAGGAGTCCGGCAAGGTGACCGGCTATTTCTCGGCCACCGGCGATCCGCCCAAGTTCTTCAAGGATTTCGAGACGCACGGCATAGCGATGCCGGTGGACATGTTCTGGACCAGGGAGCAGAAGCAGGCCCGCGCCGGCGCGAACCCGGCGGGAGCGTAAGCGGGGCCGGGGACTGTCCCCTTTACCGGTTCGCGGAGCGAACGGTAGAAGGGGACTGTCCCCTGACTATAAGAGCCTTATTGACCGTATGAACAGTAAAACAAAATTCCTGGCGCCGCTTCTTCTGGCGGCTCTGCTTTGCCCGCCGGCCTCTCTCAGGGCCGCCGTCCTCAGCAAGGTGCAGATGGACCAGGTCAGCTGCTCGGCGGTCAAGATGCAGCTTTTCTATTACTACCTGGCCCCGG
>CAZJUL010000214.1:0-5229 GCA_964549095.1 uncultured Elusimicrobiaceae bacterium | reverse complement strand
CGGTCAAGATAGACGGCGTGGCCGCGACAGCCGTCACCCGCGTGAACGATACTTCTATCACCGCCACCACCCCGGCAGGCTCGGCCGGCGCTAAGAATGTGGTGGTCTACGCCAGCTTCGGCCAGTCCGGCACAAAGACAGGCGGGTTCACTTATTACGCGGCGCCGACGGTTTCCACCGTTGATCCGAGCTCCGGACCCGCAACAGGCGGCACGGCTTTCACCATTACGGGCACCAACTTCATTCTTGGCGACCTCTCGGTCAAGATAGACGGCGTGGCCGCGACAGCCGTCACCCGCGTGAACGATACTTCCATAACCGCAACCACCCCGGCAGGCTCGGCCGGCGCGAAGAACGTGGTGGTATACGCCAGCTTCGGCCAGTCCGGCACAAAGACAGGCGGATTCACTTATTACAGCGCCCCGACAGTGACCGCGGTGGACCCGAGTTCAGGCACCTATTCCGGCGGAACTGTCGTCACCATAACCGGCACTAATTTCATCCTGGGCGATCTTGCGGTCAAGGTAGACGGCATAGCCGCTACCGGCGTGGCGCGCGTCAACGATACCCAGCTGACGGCTACGACGCCGGCCGGCACTTCCGGCGCGGCCCGGGACGTGCAGGTGACAGCCATAGGCGGCACGGGGACCAAGACCGGCGCGTTCACCTATTACGACGCCCCGACGGTCCTGTCCGTAAACCCGAACACCGGCTCCACCAGCGGCGGTACCGCCGTCACCATCACCGGCACCAATTTCATCCTGGGCGATATCGCGGTGAAGATAGACGGCGCGCCCGCGACCGGCGTGACACGCGTTAACGATACAGAACTTACAGCCATAACCCCGGCCGGAACGGACGGCGCCGCCAAGGACTTACAGGTCATAGCCATCGGCGGCACCGGCACCAAGACCGGCGCGTTCACTTATGTCGCCCCGCCCGGGGCGAAGCTGAGCATCGTAGCCGCTTCAGTTATAGATCCAGACCTGGTACGCATTTATTTCAGCTCCAATGTGCAGATCGGGAACACCACGGCTTATTACACCCTTTCGCCTGCTGACGCGGTGGTGATCTCGACAGCGGTCAACGGGGACAACAATTACAGCGTCGACCTGCAGCTGAACGGGGCGCTGGTCAACGACACCACCTACACGCTTACGGCCGCTAACGTCCTGGCCGGGAACGAGAATACGCTGATCCCGACAAAAAGCACCGCCGTCTTCGTGGGTGTGGCCGCTGCCCCCGCTTTTATAGACGATTTCAACCGCTCCACCCAGACATTTATCGGCGGCCCCTGGACCAGCTCGACCACCCATACCAGCTGCCTGGCCGCCCTTACCACCACGATGACCTTCCAGGGCGCGGCGGGATTCATGGCGATAGACAACAACAGCGGCGCGGCCAGCGCCTTCAGGGCCCACGTGGACAGCGTCCTCGCCGCGGCCAAGACGCAGCTGTATTTCCGCTTTTACGTGTACCTCCCCGCGTCGCTTCGCGACTCCCTGGCCGACAACGATTCCATCCGGCTCGCCTATATCACCGATTCCGGGGATAACGGGATAAAGGAAGTGGGCGTACAGGCCACGCGGCACGCAGGGCCCAAAATGGTCCTGCGCCTTGTCAACATGGGGCCGACCCTGGCCCTGTCTTCGCCTGAGATCACCGTAGACGCCTGGCACTCGGTGGAGATACTCGCGCCGGCCGCCGCCAACCCCGCGACCCCGAAGATGTGGGTAGACGGCGCTTATGTCGGCAGCATAAGCGACGATTATACCGGCGCCTCCTGGCAGCGGATAATACTCGGCTTCAGCGACACCTCTGACCAGACCGACACTTACACCGCCTATTTCGACGAGGCGCAAGCCTCCGACCTCGCCTATATAGGCCCCATACACCCGCCCCGGAACACGGCCGCTTCGGCGGTCTACCTTTCCAGCGCGGCCGTGACCTGGACCAGGGTGGATTCCAGGGCGGGCTACCTTGTAGAGGCCTCCACCGCCGCCGATTTCACCGGGACGCTGCACTCGACCGCGACGGCCCAGGCGCTGGCCGCCCTCAGCCTGACCGCCGCCGCCCCGCAACTGTCCAGCAATACGGTATACAATATACGCGTCGGTTCTTTGTGGGGCAACGCCACCGCTTACGCGCTCAGCTTCACCACGGCCACGCTGGCCAATATCCCGCAAAACCCGGTGCTATACGGTGTGTGGGAAAGCAGCGTGACGGCCAACTGGCTGCCGCGCCCCGAAGCCCCGCTGACCGATTCCTGCTCCGGCTACATCCTGCAGGCCGACGACGATATTAATTTCGGCAGCCCGGTCTCCAGCGTGACCACGCAGGGGCCGGTCCTGGTGACCACGCTGACGGTAACGGGGCTGACCCCCGGCACGCAGTATTACTTCCGCTTCGGCAGCCTGAACACGGCGCATTTCGTGCCCAACTATTATTCCACCGGCACCGTCGCCACCACCCGCTTCGCCAACATCAACTGCGGGCTGAAATATTTCGACGGCACGGAGACCGTGATATTCGCCTGCGAGCCGCTGGGCACGGTCACTTCCCCGCTGCGCATCTACAAGGCTCCCAACATTTACGGCATAGTCCTGGTCGAACCCGCCGACCCGAACGCCTCTAAAATGAAGATAAAAACCTCCTCCGGCATCAAAGCTATCCGCAAGTACCCGTGAAAATTCTTTATCATAAGGCCGTATCATTTCCGTAACACGGCCTTTGTATAATTATCCCGTCAGCCGGGGCCACGGGAAGGGCTCCGGCCGGCGATTGCGTTTTGAGCCCAGGACGCTTCGATGGCTGATTATCTTATTTTAATGCACGACAGGACGCTGGGACCGGTCACGGCCGAAGAGGCCGTGGGCCTGCGCGGCTTCACGCTCGAGACCTCGGTGAAGTCCTCCGGGGGCGCCCAGGCCGGCTGGACCGCGGCCGGGGGGATACCGGAACTGGTCTCCGCCTATAACCGCATTTACCCGCCGGCCAGGGCCCCGGAAGCCGGGCCCTCACCCGCGCCTGCGCGGCCGTCCGCGCCGCCTTCTTCCGTTTCCTCCTGGACCGGGGGGCCGATAGCCCAGGGGCCTACGCTGAACGACACTTTTGAATCGGTGCGCGCTGGCTGGGAGCGGGAAAGGGACCTGCTGCTGGCCAGGTGGAAAGAAGAGACCGCCGCCTTCGGCGCGGCGCTGGCCGCGATGAAGGGCTCCGCGGACGAAACGGCCAAACTGCTGTTGGAGCACCAGGTGCGCTTTTCCGAGGTGCGCCTGATGGAAGAGCGGGCCGCCGCGCAGCTGAAAGAGCCGCGCAGGCTGGCCGAAGAATACAAGCGGGAGCTGGCGGACAGGTTCGAGGAGGCGTTCCGCGGGCTGGACCGCCTGCGCGAAGAGAAGCTGGCCGGCTGGGAGGCCGGGCTGCGCGCGCGCATAGCCGAGGAATCCGGGAAGGCGGGGGAACTGATAGCCGCCGAAAAAGAGAATCAGAAACAGCTGCTGCTGGCCTGGACGGAAAGCGTGGTCCAATCCCTGAAACAGGCCGCCGCCCCGGCGGAAGGGGCGGGCGGGCAGGATCTGGCGGCCGCCGCCGACGCGTTCCTCAGGGAGCTGCGCGGCAGGGCCGGGGCCGAGCTGCAGGAAAAGCTGGAGCGCGAACTTCCGGCCGTCTACGCCGCGCTCCGCACCCGCGTGGAGGAAGAGACCTCCGCGATGATACGCGAATTCACTTCGATGGCGGCGGCGGAGCTGGCCGACGGGCACCGCGCCATAGAAAAAGAGCTGAAGCCGGTCTGGGAAAAGCTTTCGTCCGCCGCCGCCGCCGATTTCGAGGAAACCCTGCACGAGTTCAAGGTGACGCGGCAGGCCGCGCTGGACGCGGAAGTGCTCAAGTTCCGGGACTCCCTGTCCGCCCGGCTCACCGCCTCGGCTTCGGAGGCCGGCAAGTCGCTGGATTCCGAAACCGACAACCTGCGCGGGGAGATCTCCCTGCGCCTGGGCAAGTACACCGCCGCGATGGACGACCTGCTGCGTGAAATGCGCGAGCGGGCGGGCGCCGCCCTGGAGCGGAAGCTGGACAGCGAGATCTCCTCGGTCTACGCCGTAATAGCCAGGCGCTTCGAGGAAGAGACCGCGGGGATGGCGAAGGATTTCGCCGCGCGGGCCGAAGCGGAACTGGAACCGCGCTGGGATAAGTTCGCCGCTGCGGCCACGACGGATTTCGAAAACAGCCTGCGCAAATACCGCGAGCACCTGGCCGGCAGGCTGGACGCCGCGGGCGTTGAGGCCGGCAAGGCGCTGGAAGCCGAAGCCGGCAATTTCCGCGACGACCTGGCCCGGGAAAGAAAGGATTTTTCGGCGGAAGCGGCCAGGCTTACCGCCGAACTGCGCGACAGGGCGGCCGCCGAGCTCCAGAAGAAAGCGGACCGGGACATCCCCGCCGCCTGCGAGGATTTCCGCAGGCGCCTTGAGAACGAAACCGCCGGCAGGCTGAAGCAGTTCGCGGAATCCGCGGCCGGAGAGCTGGAGACCGGGCGCCGCGCCGTGATCAACGGCCTGGAGCCGATGTGGGAAAAGCTCGCCTCGGATTCGTCGGCCGCTATCGAAGAGCGGCTGGCCGCCATAGAAAGGAAAAAGCAGGACGCCCTGGCCGAAGAGGTACGCCTGTTCCGGGAGGCGCTGGCCCGCGAACTGGAGGCGGCTGGGCAGGAAGCCGGCAGGAAGGCCAAAGAGGGGATAGCCGGGCTGGCCGGGAAAGTATCCCGCGAAGAGGAAAAGCTGGCCGCGGCGGCGCGGGAGTTAAAGCGCGACCTGGCCGACGCCGGCGCGGCGGCAGGGCGGGAGCTCGAGGCGGAAGTCGCAAAGGCGCGGGCGCAGATGGCGGCCGAGGTAAAAAAGATCGCGGACGCCCGCGAAGACCTGGGCCGCGGGTTCGAAGCCGCCCGCGAAGCGGCCGGCCGGGCGCACGCCGGGCTGGCCGAAGAAATAAAGAAATTTTCAGAGACCCGGGGAACGGTGGCCTGGGAACTGCAGGGCGCCGGGGAAGCCGCGCAGAAGGCGCTGGAGGCCAAAGCCGCGGACCTGCGCTCGAAGCTGGACCGCGAGATGAAGAAATTCTCGGCCGACGGCAGCGCCGCGGCCGGCGCTTTGGAATCCGAATTCGCCGGCCTGCGCGGGGAGCTGGCGCTGGAGATGAAAAAATTCCTGGCCGCCCGGGAAGCCGTGCTGC
>CAZJUL010000213.1:3492-5234 GCA_964549095.1 uncultured Elusimicrobiaceae bacterium | reverse complement strand
AGCGCCTGCTTGTAGACGGTCAGGGAGCCCGGGTCCAGCATGATGGTGGTCTTGTATTCCTGCAGGGCCTGGTCGAAATTGCCCTTGCGCTCCAGCACCAGCCCGTTCATGAAATGCAGGTACGCCGCCTTGTCCGGGGCCCCGGCAGCGGCTGCCGCCATACCGAGAAGAAGCGCCAGGGCCGGAACCGTCATCCTTTTCATTGTGACTCCAGGGTTTTCCGCATCAGTATCGCGTCGTCCGTGTTATTATAGAATTTTGGCCTTCTGCCAACCACTTTAAAATCCGCCTTTTCGTAAAGGCTTATCGCCGGCAGATTGCGCGCGTTCACTTCCAGGTCTATTTCGGCGCAGGCGCTCTTCCGGGCGTATTCGTACATTTTTCCGAGCAGCGCCGAAGCCACGCCTTTCTTGAGCGCCGCGGCGGAGACCAGCACCGCGTTCAGCTGCACCTGCGGCTTCAGTATCCAGAAATTGATGAACCCGCCCGGCTTTCCTTCGTATTCGGCCACCAGGGTCACCGAAAAATTCTTTTCAAACTCGGCGCCCAGGCCCCGCTCCCCCCAGGCCGGGAAGCCCGGGTGCTCCAGCTCCATACCGGCCAGGGCCGGGATATCCTCTTTCAGGGCGCGGCGTATAAGCATAAGAAAAGAAGGACCGCCCGGCCTATTTGCGCGCGGCCTTCGCGCGCTCTTCCTGCTCGTACCTGGTCGGCTTGAGATAGAGCGGTTTCAGGTCCGGGTTCTTCAGGGCCAGGCCGGTCTTTATTATGAACTCCGGAATTATCCTTGAAACGGCGGCCGGGGCTTTCTCAAGACCGGCCGGGACCAGGGAATATATCTCCGGCTTCTCCTCCGCGTCCGCGACCACGTATAATTGGGGGCCGAGGTTTTCAAGATGTTTTGTCATTTCGCCGGCTTTAAGCCATAACGGATCCCCGGCGGGCGCGAACTCCAGCTTCCCGGCTCCCGCATTCTGAATCCTGACCCCTGAATTCTGCCTTCTGATCCTGAACGCCTGGCAGAAATATTCGTCCTTGAAAGCGTGCACTACGGCCGCCAGCCGCAGGTCCTTCCTGCCGGCCGACCAGGCGCGGAATTCGTTTGTCCCGCAGGCCTGCACGGCCAGTATCTCGAACAGCGTGGCGGAATAGACTTTCATGCCGGCCAGCGTCTTCAGGGCGGCCGCGAAGGTGAGGGCTATCCTCAAGCCGGTGAACCTGCCCGGGCCGCTGATCACGCAGACCGCCGAAAGGTCTTTCAGCGCCGCGCCCCGCTTTTTCAGCAGCGTTTCCAGCATCGGCAGCAAAAACTTTTCCTGGTTCAGCTCGCGCCGGGAAAGCGCGCTGAACTTCCCGTCCGCGCAAAGCGCGGCCTTTATAGTGGAGCCGGAAGTACAGATGCCCGCGGTCAGTCCGTTAGCCATGCTTTTTTCAGGTCCTTTAATATCTTTTCCGCCGAAGTCCCGCCGGCCGACGCGGTCACCGTCCTCTTGTCGCCGCCCGCCAGGTCGAAGTGCAGTTCCAGGAAATCGCACCGGCGGTAGAGTGTGCGCGCCGGTTCCGACCATTCTATGGCCGTGAAACCGTCCGCGCGGCCCAGGTAGTCCTCAAGGCCCAGGTTATCCATCTCCGAAGCGGCTACCCTGAACAGGTCGAAATGGTAGATGTTCAGCCCGCCGCGGTAGGTCCGCATCAGGTTGAAGCTGGCGCTGACCGGCCTTACCTTGGAACCGAGCGCGTGC
>CAZJUL010000213.1:0-3482 GCA_964549095.1 uncultured Elusimicrobiaceae bacterium | reverse complement strand
AGGCCCTGCACGAAAAAAGTCTTGCCGGCGCCTATCATGCCGGTAAGCGACACCGCCTCGCCGCCTTCAAGCAGGCCGGCGAGCAGCCCGGCCAGCCGCAGCGTGTCTTCCGGGCCGCCTATCTTAAAAGTGGCCGTATTCCCGCGCTTTGCCTTCATAGCCTTCCACACTCACGCCATTGCCTTTTTCCAAGCGGCCCATGGCGCGCGCCGCCGGAAGCAGGCGCCGGACCAGCCCGGCGCGGCCCGGGCGGACCGTGAAGATGAGCCCGTAATCCTCGCCGCCGTTTACCGCGTATTCCCGCCAGTCCTTTTTTTTATAGGCGGCGTAAGCCCGCAGTACCGGCGAGACGGCGGACGCTTCCGGCGCCAGCCGCACGGCGCAGCGGGAGATCTCCGACAGGATGACGGCGCTCCTGAAAAGCCCGTCGGAGTTGTCCAGCATGGCCGAAGCCAGGCCGCGCTCCCCGATCAGCCGCCCCTCCGCCAGGAAGGGCTTCGGCGCCCAGAAAGCGCCGACGAGCTTCTTGAACTTTTTCTTCTCCGCAAAACGGCCGGCCTTCAGTATTTCCAGCCCGGCCCTTGCCTCACCCAGCGGGCCGATGTTGAAGAGCAGGTCGCCCGGCCGCGCGCCGCGCCGGGTCACCAGTTTCCGCCTGTCCGCTTCGCCCCAGACCGTCATGTAAAAATGCATCTCGCGCGCCCCGGCCAGGTTCCCCCCCGCCACGCTGAGCCCGAAGGCCTGCGCCTCTTTTTTCAGCGCCCTGATGAACCTTAAAACAAAATCCGCCGGCAGCCCGCCGGGCAGCCCGGCGCCGGCCACGAAGGAGACCGGCCTTACCGGCCCCATTGCCGCCAGGTCGCTTAAATTCACGCGCACCAGCTTGCGCGCCAGGTCTTCCGGCGCCGAGAAGCGCCGCAGGAAATGGGTGTTTTCCACCAGTTCGTCAGTGGTAATGACCAGCGCCTTGCCGGGCGCCGTCTTCAATACGGCGCAGTCGTCGCCGGGGCCTATCAGCAGCCGCTTATCCCCGGGGAACCGGAAACTCTTCTCTATGACGGAGAGAAGCCCGGCCTCGCCTTTTTGCGCTATTGTCTTCATACGGCTTTAAGGGTCCTGAACGCGGCCGGCAGGAATTTCAGCAGCTCCCCGGCCAGCACGCAGCGCGACGTCAGTTTTTCTGCCGCCAGGTCGCCGCAGAGCCCGTGCAGGTAAACGCCGAGCGCGGCGCATTCAAGCGCGTTGGCGGCGCTGAAACCTTCGGCGCGGCCCTTCTGCGCCCACAGGCCCGCTATCAGGCCGGCCAGGACGTCGCCCGAGCCGCCTTTCGCCAGGGCCGGGCCGCCGGTGGGGTTCACCAGGCAGGTGCGGCCGTCGCTCACGAGCGTGCCGGGGCCCTTCAGGACGCAGGTCCCGCCGGTAAGGGCGGCCAGCTTTTCCACCGTCGCCAGCCGCCCGGCTTTCACAGCGCGCAGCAGCCGCGCGGCTTCGCCGGAATGCGGGGTGAAGATCTTGGGCGGGCTTTTCTTTAAAAAATCCAGGTTGCCGCGCAGCGCCAGCGCGTTCAGGGCGTCGGCGTCTATTACCGCCGGCAGGCCCGGCTTCCTGAGGACTGCGGCGACGAAAGCCGGCACCTCGCCCTTCACTGAAAGGCCGGGCCCGATGAGCAGCAGGTCGAATTTTATCCCTTCCCGGAAGGCGGTCAGCGCGGCGGCCGCCCTCAGGGCGAACCCGCCGTCCTTCGACGGCAGCGGCAGGGTCGTGGCCTCGGGCACGCCGGCGGCTATGACCGGCTGTTCGGAGTCCGGGCAGGCTACCGTCACCAGCCCGGCGCCGGCCTTCAGCGCGGCGCGGGCGGACAGCACAGCCGCGCCGGTCATCCCCCTGGAGCCGGCTACTATCAGCACCCTGCCGTAATCGCCTTTATGCGAATTTTTCTTCCGCGGGAGCAGCAGCGGTTGCAGGTATCCGGCGGTTATTTTCTTGATCTTCATAGACGCTCTGCGGACTCTTTAAGTCAGGGGACAGTCCCCTTCTACCGCTCACTGCGCTCGCCGGTAAAGGGGACAGTCCCCGGCCGCTTGAGCGCTTGTTTTTTCCGGCCTTTAGTCTTCGGCCTTTTGCCCGTGTTCACCGCCACGGCCACCGCGCAGGCGTAGTCCGCCGTGCAGGTCAGGGACAGCATTATGCCGGTGTTTTTTATGCCGGCGCGGGCCAGCGACACCCGGGGCCGGCCGCCGGCGGTATTGGACACCGCTATATCCTTGAGCCGCAGGCCGGGCATAGCCAGCGCCTTTATGACGGCCTCCTTGGCGGCGAAGCGGGCCGCTATGCGCCCGCAGCGGTTCCGGCCGGCCAGGCAGCGGCGCGCCTCTTCCGGACTGAAGAACCTTTTGAGGAAAGCGGGATGCTTTCCGTATATTTTCCTGATCCTGGCCACCTCGGTCATGTCCATGCCGACGCCGCGCACGGAGCCGGCGCGCGTCACCGTACCGTGACGCTCTTGGCGAGGTTCCTGGGCTTGTCTATGTCGCATTTTTTGGCCAGGGCTATGAAATAGGCGAACATCTGCAAAGGGACCACGTTTATCAGCGGGGAAAGTATCTCCAGCGTCCTGGGGACCACGATATATTTGGAGGCCTTTATCTGCTCCCGGGATCCTTCGTCCACTATGGCTATCACCTGCGCGCCGCGCGCCTTGGCCTCCTCTATGTTGCTTGCCACCAGGTTCAGCACCTTGGAGGAAGTGGCGATCGCCAGCACGGGCATCCCCTTGTCTATCAGCGCTATCGGGCCGTGCTTCATCTCGCCGGCGGCGTAGCCCTCGGCGTGCACGTAGGCTATCTCCTTTATCTTCAGCGCGCCCTCCAGGGCTATGGGGAAATTGATGTGCCGCGAGATGAAAAGGAAATGCTCGCTGCCGGCGGCGGCGTCGGCGATCTTGCGGACCTCGTCCTCTCTTTCCAGTACGCTCTCTATCAGGCGGGGGATCTTGAGCAGCTCGTCCACGTATTTGCGCGCGTCCGTGTCGAAGATGTTCCCCCTGATCACGGCGAAATGTATGGCCAGCACGTACATGGCCGCCATCTGCCCCATGAAGGCTTTCGTGGAGGCCACGCCTATCTCGGGGCCGCAGTGGGTGTAAAGCACGTAGTCGGCCTCGCGCGTCAGCGTCGAGCCCACGGTATTGGTGATGGCCACCACCGGGGCGCCTGAGTCCTTGGCCTCGCGGACGGCGTGAAGTGTGTCGGCCGTTTCGCCGGACTGCGAAACAGCTATTATCAGCGTGTCCTTGTTGATCATCTTCGCGCGGTCCGAGAACTCGGAGGCGAAGTCCACCGAAGTGGGCAGCCCGAAATTCTCGAACACGTAGCGGCCTATAAGGCCGGCGTGGTAGGCGGTGCCGCAGGCGATTATCTGCACGCCCTTGATGCCCCTGATGACCTCAGAGGGCAGGTTGATCTCTTTTTCCAGCACGTCGC
>CAZJUL010000212.1:0-5264 GCA_964549095.1 uncultured Elusimicrobiaceae bacterium | reverse complement strand
CGACCGCGATGACGGCGGGGAACACGGCGCAGACCCTTAAAATAACCGGCAGCAATTTCCACGCCGGCAACGTGGTGCAGTTCAAGTACGCGTCCGGCCCCGGCGCCGGCGTCTGGAAGACCGGCAAGCCGCCCGTAGTGAACAGCGACACCCAGCTTACAGTCAGCATGAACCCCGGCCTGTCCGCCGGCGCGGTGCAGGTGCGCGTCTGCCGCTCGATAGTGGCCACCGGCCCGGCCGACGCCTCGGCGGGGACGCACACCGTCAGCGTTGCCGCCGCAGCCGCGCCCGTGCAGGCGGCGCCCAAGCTGCCCGAAGCGGCGAAATAGAAACCCGGGACAGACCTCGCCGGGAGGTCTGTCCCCAGTGCTTGACGCCTCAAGCCCAGGAGATTTGATATGGACCTGATGACAGTTCTCGGCGCCCTGATGGGTACCGGCGTTATAATCTTCGTGCTCTCCTCCGGCGGCATGCTCCGGTTCCTGCTGAACTGGGAAGCCATCATCCTGATCTTCGGCGGCACGGCCGGCTCGGTCATGATCGCCTATCCGTGGGCGGCCCTCAAGTTCGTCAAATCCGCCGTAAGGATAGTCGTCTTCCCCCCGAAGCGTCCGCCCATCTCCGAAGTGATAGCCGTCATAGTCCGCCTGGCCGAGATAGCCAAGAAGAACGGCCTGGAAGCCATCGGCTCCGAGATCCCGAAGGTCCCCCACCCGTTCCTGGCCGACGCCTGCCAGATGATAGTGGACGGCGTGGACGAACACGTCCTGCACGAAAGGATGGAGCACGACATCAACACCACGCGCCTCCGCCAGCAGCAGCAGTGCAACATCTTCAATTCGGCCGGCACCTTCGCGCCCATCTTCGGCCTGCTGGGCACGCTGATAGGCGTCGTGCAGGTGCTCCGGAACATCTCCAACCCGCAGATGATGGGCTCCTCGATGGCCATAGCCATGACCGCCTCCTTCTACGGCATCTTCTCGGCCAACTTCATCTTCCTCCCCATAGCCAGCAAGCTTAACTATTATTCCGACGAAGATATCCTGACGCGGGAGATAATAGCCAAGGGCGTCGCCTCGCTGCACGCCGGCGACGTGCCGTGGCTGGTCTCCAAGAAGCTCGAGGGCTATCTTTCGCTGGCGCTGCGGAGAAAAGCCAAGAAGAAAGATTAGGTGGTTTTCACAGTAAGAACCCATGAAGTCCTTCATAAACCGCCACGCCTCGCACCGGGCCGGGGAAAACCCCCTCTGGATGCTGGTGCTCACCTGCATCATGACGGACCTGATGCTGTTCTTCCTCATCCTCTACGTCTCCAGCATCCGCCCGGAGCTCAGCGAGGGCTTCGTGGACGGCCTCACCAAGAGCTCCGGCAGATCGGAGCAGAAGGAAAAGAAGGCCGAGCAGATAATACAGAAACTAAAGGAGAAGGACGCGGCGGACGAACTAAGGGCCGAGCTGGAGAAGACCGCCCTGAAGGGCATGGCCGAGGTGCAGATGACCGACAAGTTCATCCGCATCAACATCGCGGCCCCCATACTTTTCAAGTCCGGCAGGGCGCAGCTGGAGCCGGCCGCGCTGCAGGTGCTGCCGGTGATGGGCAAGCTCCTCCAGAAATTCAGCCTCCACGATATCCTGATAGAGGGGCACACGGACAACATCCCCGTCAGGAGCGGCGATTACCCCACCAACTGGGCGCTCTCGGCCGCCCGCGCCAACTCCGTGGTGGATTACCTGGCGGCGAATTTCAGCATCCCGCAGGAAAAGCTGATCTCGGCGGCCTACGGCGAATTCCGCCCCGTGGCGCCCAACGACACGCCGGAGGGGCGGGCCAAGAACAGGCGGATAGAGATAGTGGTGGCGAGAAAATGATCTTTTCGCGGATATCATGAAAGTAGAGAAGGCGAAGGACAACAGCCAGATCTGGCTCATACCGTTCGCGGACCTTATGTCCGTGCTGGTGATACTTTTCCTGGCCCTTTACGGCTTCTCCATCAACATGAAGAGGACGGACTACGAAATGGCCATGGCCGCGATGCGCCAGGAACTGGGCGTCACGGGGGCGGACAAAGAACTGAAGGACATGGGCCTGACGAAGAAGGTGGAAGAAGACCTCAAGAAACAGATCAAGGACGGCCAGCTGGGCGTAGAGGTTACCACCAGCAAGATAAAGCTGACCTTCGCCTCCCCCGTGCTTTTCGATTCCGGCTCGGCCACGCTGAAAGCCGGGGCGAAGGACCTTTTAAAGAGCGTGGCCGACAACATAAAGACCATGAACAACCCGGTGCTCGTAGAGGGGCATACCGACGCCGCCCGGATGCTGGGGCACAAGTTCCGCTCCAACCGCGAGCTGTCGCTGATGCGGGCCTTCTCGGTCATCGATTACCTGATCTCCGAGGGCCTCCCCCCCGGGAGCCTGACGGCCTACGGCTACGGCGAATTCCGCCCGGTGGCCGGGAACGCCACCGAAGAGGACAGGGCCAAGAACAGGCGGATAGAGATAATCATAATGCGGGAAGAGACCAAGGGGTCGTGAGGACAAGCGTATGAAAGTTTTTTTATTACTGTTTTCGCTGACGCTGGCCGCGCTTTGCGGCCCGGCCTCCGGGCAGGAGCCGGGCGAAGCGGCCTCCAGGAGCGACCAGATGAAGAAGTATTACGACAAGGCCTTCGAGTACTACCTCGCCAAGGATTACCACAAGGCCATAGAGCAGTGGGACCTGGTGCTGAAGGTGGACCCCTACCAGGTGACCGCCAAGAACATGATAGACGAGGCCAGGGGCAAGCTGGCAAAAACCACCGGCAGCGTGAAGCCCCAGTTCTACAAGCTGGTCCTCAAGGGCAGCTACGGCGAAGCCCTGCTCAAGCTTGAGGAGATGCTGGCCACGGACGCCACTAACCCGGCCTACCTGAAGCTCCAGAGGCGCCTCAAAAAAGTGAAAGACGTGGTAGAGAAGAAGCCCAGCGAGTCCCGGACCTGGAACATGGCAGTGAACGGCCTGTCCTCTTACATCAGCGAGACGGAAGATCCGCGCTTCACCTACGACTCGCTCAGGTACGCGCAGGAACTGAACCCCGGCGAATCCCGCTTCCGGCGCCTGCTGGAGGTGCTGGACGAGGACAAGCCGGACCTCCGGCTGAACGACACCAAGCCCGAGAGCGTCGGCGTGATAGACCACATGAAGGACGTGGCCCTGCATTACATCTACGATTCGAAATTTTACCTGGCGGTGAAAGAGCTGCAGACCGTGCTGAGGCTGGAGCCGGGCGACGTGGTGGCCCTGAAGCGCCTCGGCTCGGCCCAATTGCAGCTGAAGGACTACGCGCAGGCCAAGAACACCTGGCTGAAGGCGCTCAAGATCGCGCCGGAAGACGAGCAGCTGAAAGAATACATAGACGCGCTGGAGAAGATGGCTCCCGAGGAAGCGAAGCCCAGGCCGGCGCGCAAGAGCAGGAAAAAAGCGGCGCAGGAACCAGCCTGAACCGGCGGACTTAAAGTATCAAGCATTGGGGACACACCTTGAAGCAAGGCATGTCCCCGACTACAGGGGGAGAATAAGATGCCCAGGACAATGGAACTTATCACAGTAGTGACGCAGCGCAAGGACGGCCAGCGGGCCATAGACGCCGCGCTTAAGGCCGGCGCGCCGGGCGTGACCAGCTTTTACGGCCGCGGCACGGGCGTGCGCCAGAAGCTGAACGTATTCGGGATGTTCATTGAGGCCGAGAAGCAGGTGATCCTGATAGCGGCGCAAAAAGAGAACGTGGACAGGCTACTGGCCGCCGTGGTAAAAGAGCTGGAGCTGGACAAGCCGGGCAAGGGCTTCGCTTATGTGCAGACCATAGACAGGGTGGTCGGGTTTTACGAGGGCGAAGATGCTTAGGGGCCCCCTCAAACTGCTGTTCCTGGCCCTCCTGGCCGCCGGGGCCGCCAACCTTCCCGCGCTGCTCGGGGACAGGCTGGAGGCTTTCCGCCTTACCGCCGCCGGCGCGGTCGCCCCGGGCGGGCCCGCGGAGAACGCCTCCGAACTCAGCCGGGAGATCGCCCAGCTTCCCAACCTGGCCGTCAGTATGGCCGCGATGGAAGAGGCTTATAAGCAGGAGATGGTAGGGCTTTCCGGCGACGAGCGGGAGCTTATGGCGGAAGCGGCGCCCAAGCTGGAATTCAAATCGAACAAGCTCACCAGGAGCCTTGGCCTTGCGCCCGGCGGCAAGAAACGGGCCGGCGCGGGCGCCGGGGCCGGCGGCCTGACAGCGGCCGAGATCTTCAAGCGCCTGCACTCGGCCAAGAGCACCGTGCAGATGTTCACGGAATTCCGCTACCGGATGTTCAAATTCTTCAAGCAGCACGAAACCGGCATCACCATAAGCCTCTGGCTGGTCCCCGCCGGCATAGCGCTGCTGTCCTTCCTGCTTTTCATCTGCAAGCGGTACACTATGAGCATGACGATCACCGGAATGCTCTTCCTCCTTTCCAACTACCTGCTGTGGACGCTCTCCACCACCGTGGTCTTTTCGGCCGTGCTGACTAAAGAGAACCTGCTGGCCGCCCTGCCGCGGCAGCTCTGGGTTTCGCCCGTGGTCTTCCTGGTGGTCTCGGCCGCCCTGCTGCGCCTGGCCGACGAGAACTACCCGTTCTGGAACAGGACCATAGCCGCGCTGGCCTCCCCGATAACGGCGGCCTGCCTGGCGGCCGGCTGGCACCGCGGTTTCGGAATGCTTAAAGGCGCCCTCGCCTCCGGCCTCCATTCTTAAAATCCCACGCTCGTTCCCCCCTCCCCCTTTTGGAAAGGGGGAGCGAGGGGGATTTTTGCAGCAAGCGTCATCCCGGCTGAAGCCGGGAACCGGGGCTTTTACGCCCGCTGCTAGAACGAATAATTGTAACGCGTGAGGAGGTTTATCTCGCTGGAGTTGTTGTCCGGGTAGATGTTGTCCGTCCTGGAAGTGGTGCCGACACCGAAGGTGAACTTGCTCTTCTGGCTCTTGAGCCAGACCGTCTCCAGGTTGACGGTCAGCGTGGACGAGTCGGAGGGATAGCTCAGGGAATCGTTGGTGTTGGTGCTCATCGTGGTCCAGAGCTGGAAAGCCAGGGCCCGCCTGGGCATCGTGTAAGTGAGGTTGCCGGTCAGGGAAGTGTTCTCGTTGGCGGTGGAATCCACCTTATCCGTGGAGGCCGAGTTCACCATGCCCGCCGACAGCGACATCTTGGGCGACAGCCTGAAAGACCCGCTGAACGAAAGCACGGTGGTGCCCAGGTCGTGCGAGAT
>CAZJUL010000211.1:0-5277 GCA_964549095.1 uncultured Elusimicrobiaceae bacterium | reverse complement strand
CCAAAAAAATCCCCCGGCGCCGGGCCGGGGGATCTTTCAGGGGCGCTGGTCCCTTTTATTTCACGCCGTAGAGATAGGTCACGAAGTCGTGCCAGCCGGTGGCCTTGTCGAAGGCGAACTCGGTGTACTTGCCCTCGAAGATGCCTTCCAGCTTTTCCTGCGGCACCCGGACTTCCGCCGGCGGCAGGTACACGGAGATGCCCGTGCTCTCGGAGAGTTCCCGGCCCGCGTTGTTCTTGCCGGAGGCCTTGTTCGCTATGACCAGCTCCTTCTTTATGAAGTCCTGCAGGGCCGCGGATTTTTCCTTGAGGGAGGCGGTCTTGGCGTCGGTGCCCTTGGCGTTGGCGGCCAGGAGCTGCGCGTACTGGGCCAGGTCGCCGAAGAAGCTGATGGTCATGTTGGGATCGGAATCCTTTCCGAGGATATCGTAGCGCATTACGCCGGTCCGGGCGGCCTTGAGCGCTTCCGCGTCGTTGATGTCTTTAGCCAGCTTGCCGAACTCGGCCAGCTTGGCGCCGAGGGTGTCGAGCTTGGAGGACCTGATGGCCGAGAGCTGGGCGCTCTTCTTCACCTTGTCGTAGAACAGCTTGAAAGCGTCTACCGTGATGGAGCCGAGCTCTTCCGCGCTCATGCCGGGGTTCTTGGCCAGCACGCCCAGGAAGATGCCGTAGGGGAAGCCGTAGCCGGGCACGGTCTCTTCGGAGCCCACTATCACTTCGGTATAGTCTTTTACTTCAAAGGCCACTTCGCCCATCTGCATCAGGCAGGCGTCGTAAGCCAGGATGTCCACCTTCCCGGATTCCTTGAGTATCTGGCCGATCTGCTGGGTGCGGATATAGTTGCCGGTCTCGTCGTCGAAGGAGATGCCCTTGCTGGGCATTTCTTTCTTTTTCTGCTGGGGGTCCAGCCAGCCGGTGCCGTGGTCCCAGAGTATCAGCATGTATTTCTTGGCGGGATAGGCTTTCTTCGACCAGGTGACGAAATCCACCACGCGCTTATAGTCGCCCATATCCACCGTCTCGGTGGTCGCGACCGTGGGGGAGGTTATCTTGTCGCTGTCCTTGTCCTTCTTTACCAGTATCCTGCGGGCGCCGGTCCAGTCGCCGTCCATGTCGACGTCGCCTTCCTGGCCCTTCATGCGGCCCAGCTCGACCACGATGTTCATGTCCTTGGTCGAACCGATGTTCTCCATCTGGTTCACATTGTAGAGGCCGGCCACTTCAAGGTTGTTCTTGCCGTTCATGAAGACCATTATGGTCCATTTCCGTTCGGGGGCGGGCTTGACGTCGGCGGCTTTGGGCCCGGGGGTCACGGCCGGAGTTCCCGGCTGCGGGACGGAGATCTTGGGCAGGCCGTCGAATATGGAGTCGCCGGTGGCTGACGGGTTGTCCAGGCTTACCTGGGCGAAGGCCGCCGAGAAAGAGGTGAGGAAAAGTCCGGTCAAGAGCACACTGAGAACACGTTTCATACTGCCTCCTTTTACCTTTCGGATATAGTATATTCAGAATCAATTGACCTGTCAAGACCACAAGGGCCCGGTATTTTCGGGGCCAAAGGGCCTACGCTGCCGGGGCCGGAAAACAGGGATTAACCGGCCTTTAGTCCGTTGTCCGGGGCGCCGGATTACGGCATAATATATGTACAGGCACTCAATTTTCGGAGGCAATAAAGCATGAAAAAGACGGCATCCCTTATAGTTGCAGCGTTCTTCTCCGCATCCGGCCTTCTCTCGGCCGCCCCCGACGAAAACAAAGTCCTTTCCGAAGCCGGCCTTTCCATCCAGCAGATAGAAGTGCCCCGGCCGGCGCCCGCCGTTCCCGAAGCCAAATACAACCAGCAGAATACGGCCCTGCGCAAGATAAAGCTTAACGAAGCCAACCCCGGCGCGAACAATACGCTGGTGGCCATGCTGGTGCGGCATACCAACCTGGCTTCGGCCCTGCGCGAACTTAACTCCGCCGGTTTCAAGGCCAAGTCCCTCCGCGGCTTGATAGAGGTGGACGTGACCGGCGACGACGCGGCCGACCGCGCCATCGGCCTGGCGAAGTACTCCTTCGTGGGCGAGGTCCGGGTGGGCAAAGCCGTCTATGACTCGATCTTCACCGTCAGGTCCAAGTCGACCTACGCGGTCAAGATAGGGACCATAAAGGGCGGCATGAACCATACCCCCGTGGAACTGACTTTCAACAAGCTGGAGTGGACCATAAAAGGCGCAGCGAACTACGCCCCGGTGGACGTGAAGATAGACCACGAAGCGAAAACCGTCACGGGCGGCGTCAACCACAGCCCCGTCAGCCTGAAATTCGACTGGAGCACGGAAGAGATAACGGTGGACGGCGCGGCCAACTATAGCCCCGTCAAATACACCGTCAACTGGAAGGCGGGCCTGCTGGAAGGCTACGCGAACCACAGCCCGCTCCGGCTGCAGTTCGATATGCAGGAAGGGACGGCTGAAGCGAACACCGTAACCGTGACCGGCTATGTCAACCACGCGCCGGTCAGCCTGACCTACGACAAGATCAGCGGCCGGCTGGACGGCGCCATGAACCTGAAGCCGGTGGGCGTCACGCTGGTAAATTGCGACCTCTACGACTTCCTGACCTACTTCTTTATCTTCGTGAAATAAAGGGCCATAAGAAACTGAGAAGGCGGGGACACCTTGCGGCAAGGTGTCCCCAATGCTTGGTGCTTATTGTCCCCCAATAGGCGGCAATATTTATTATAATCTCTAGGTATGAAGAAAGCCCTGCTGCTGGCCCTCCTGCTCTGCCTGCCCGCTTTCGCCGGCGCTATCTCCTGGCTGGAGAACGATTATTCCTTCGGTTCCAACGGCTTTAAAAAAGACTCGCTGACCTTTTTCACCAACGTTTCCACGCGGATAGTGACGGGCGCGAACGCGGGTTTCTATGAGGACCGCGGGCTTTACAGGGACAAGGTCTTCTCGTTCCGCATGCCGATAATGTATTCCGCCGAGAATTTCTTTTTATCCGCCAGCCCGTTCTTCTACCCCTCCCTGCACCGCTCCAAGGCCCAGGGCGCCAAAATGTACCTGCTGGTGCCGGTGAGCGAGGAGGACGACAAGAGCTACCTCCACCTGGTGCTGTCCGGCGCCGCGGTGCGGCAGGAAACCACGCTTAACCTGGCCGGCGGGCCGGCGAAAAAGGCTTTTACCGAAACGGCGCTCGAGCTGCAGGCCGAGAAGAGCTATTACAACCAGTTCTTTTTCCTCGCCACCGCCGCCGGCTTCATGGAATCCGGGCCGGCGTCCAACGCCAACCTGGTGAACCCGGTGCTGGACCACGGCGAAATAGCGTCCCTGGGCACCTTCAGGCCCGTTCACGGAATGCCGGAATGGGCCATGGGCGTGCAGGTGGCCCGCAACATGGCGCCGGAGTACGAAAGCAGCATTTACCTGGGCTACAGCAGGATCTCTTTCCGGAACGCGAATACGGCCGGATCGCTGCTGGGCGGCATAAAACTCAAGCTCAACAGCAGATCTTCATTTGATTTCGGCTATAATTTTTATAAAATTAAAGGGGAAGCGGCCAAGAGCTACTTTAAGTTCCTGGTGCAGGTGTTCTTCGGCACGGGCCAACAAGGGGACTAGATGATACTGCAGTCGCAGGAAAGCCTTGAGATGCTGGTGATGGTCTCCCGGCTTTTATCCTCGAAGCTCGACATTTCGGAACTGCTGATGACGATCATGCGGCTGGCGTCGCGCGTCGTCGGCGCCGAGCGCGCCTCCCTTTACCTCCTTGACGAAAAGGCCCAGGAGCTGTATTTCGACGTGGCGCTGGGCCTGCCCGAGAACGTGCAGAAGATGCGCTTCAAGCTGGGCGAGGGCATAGCCGGCACCTGCGCGAAAGAGGGCCGCTCGCTCATCATCAACGACGTGGCCAACGATCCCCGCCACGCGCAGAAGGTGGACAACAAGAGCGGCTTCCAGACTCGCTCGCTGCTGACCTGCCCGATGATCATCAAGGGCAAGGTCATCGGCGTGGTGCAGGCCATCAACAAGATGGAAGGGGATTTCAGCGAGACCGATAAGAATAATTTCGAAGCCTTCGCATCCCAGGCCGCCATCGGCATAGAGAACTCGCGGCTGTTCTCCTCCGTAAGGGAAGAGAAGCGGAAGATGGAGATCATCTTCAAGCGGATCAAGGAAGGCGCGATACTGACGTCTCCGGAAGGCGAGATAATCCTGCAGAACAACTCCGCCAGCATCTACCTGGAGCACGAAAAATACAAGTTCACCAACATCAAGCAGGCTTTCGATAATTTCTCCGTGAAGCCCACGCTGGAAAGCGTCCTGTCCTCCAAAGAGGCCGTGTCCCACTTCGAAGTGATGCGCGAGAAGCCCAAGAAATTCTTCATGGCCGGCTCGGCGATAAAGCTTTATACGGAAGACAAGGAAAGCAATTCCGTAGTGGAAGGCTACCTCTGGGTGCTGTCCGACGTGACGGCGCAGAAGCTGGAAGAGTACATGGCCCGGAATTTCCTGTCGCTCATCTCGCACAAGTTCAAGACGCCGCTGGCCTGCATCAACGGCTTCGCGCAGATACTGAAGGACGAGGTCGAGGCGGGGAAGGGCCTGCCGGATATAGTGGGCAAAGCGTCCAGCACGATATTTACGCAGGGCGGGAAGCTGAGCACGCTCATCGAGACCTTGCTGGATTTCGTTACCGTGGACAGCATGGAAGAGGCCGGGCTGAAGAAGACGGAGTTCGACGCGGCCGGCATCTTTGAAGAGGCCGTGAAGGCGATACAGTCCCGGTACAGGGCGATGGAAGGGCTGAATTTTAAGGTGATCATACCGGAGCCGGTCAAGCTGACGGCGGACAAGGCGATGGTGAAGAACGCGCTGAAGGCGATGCTGGACAACGCTATAAAGTTCAACCAGGCCAAGGAAAAGCTGATCATCATGTCGGCGCAGGCGCGGGACGGCCACGCGCTGCTGTCCGTGGGAGACAACGGGCCCGGGATACCCGGTGAAGAGCTGACGAACATTTTTAACAAGTTCTACCAGGTGGAATCTTCTTTCACCGGCCAGGTGGAAGGGTGGGGCTTAGGACTGGCGCTGGTTAAGAAGTGCGCCGAGCTGCACCACGGCCAGGCGCAGGTAAAGTCCCAGCTCCAGAAAGGCTCCGCCTTCACGCTGATCCTGCCGCAGTAACAACCTTAATAAAGGATAAAGCCCTCTCCGGAGGGCTTTTTTATTTCTGGTTCGCGGGTCCTGTCGGCGGAATGGCTCGTCAGGCACGGCTCGCCACACCGTGG
>CAZJUL010000210.1:0-5290 GCA_964549095.1 uncultured Elusimicrobiaceae bacterium | reverse complement strand
CTTCGGCCTTATCGGGGGAATGCTTGTGATGTCCCTGAGCCTGCTGCTGATGAAATAGCCCGGCTCCGCGCCCGCGCGGCCTGGCCGGTCTCCCTGCTGAAAGCTGATCGGGGCTGTTAATTGCCAGGCTGGTATTCCGGCTCGGCGGGCACGGCCGCCGGCTTAGCGGCTTTCTTGGGCAGCGCGTGCCAGATCTTCAGGGAGAGGAAAAACCCTATCAGCGCGAAGGGCACCAGGAAGACCGGCCACCATTTCCAGTTGTTGGGGTCCTTGGCCAGCTCCCCGACGGGCGTGATATGGCCTATGACTATCGACTGCATGCCGGTGCCGAGATAGACCATGCCGTCCACTATGCCGGTGGCGGCGCCGGCGTTCTTGGCGCCGCCGAAGTCGGTGGTGGAGGTGCCGGAGAGTATCCCGTGCACGCCCGTCACCGACATTGAAATGAACATTGTGGCCGCGCCCGCCCACCAGATATTGGCGCCTATTGTCAGCGCCATCACCCCGGCGCTCGCGCCCATCACGCCGTAGAGGATGGCGGCCATGGGGCCGCGGCGGGACTGGAACAGCTTGTCGGAGCACCAGCCGGTCAGGAAAGACCCGGCCAGCCCGGTCAGCAGGAGCATCAGGCCCCAGTTGTCGGTGATCCAGAAGCCCTTCTTGAAACCAACCTCGCCCGCGAACAGCGGGTACCAGTGCATTATGCCGTTGCGCAGCACGCCGCTGCAGAATTCTATGGCGCAAACCACCACCAGCACTGGGTGTGTGATGATCTTCAGGAACACTTGCTTCACCGGCAGGCGCTCGCCGGTGGAGGAGACTGATTCTTCGCCGGTGTCGAAATCCTTGTAGCCGGCTTCGCCGGGGGTGTTGCGCAGGAAGAAGAACATGATGAGCCAGAAGACGGCCAGGAAGGCGGCCGGCACGAAGAAGATCCACCAGTTCTGGTCCACGCCGGTCCCGCCCAGCCCGAACACCGCCGCGAAGACCCTGGCCATCACGGAGGGTTCCGCGCCCGCCGCGGCCCGGCTGGCGTCGGCCACCGCGAAGCCCCAGTCGAAGGCGAAGTAGAGGCCGAAGGCGATCATGGCCCCGAAGATGGTGGAGAAGGTGCCGCGCTCGCGCACGTGGAACCAGGGGGCCTTCACGGTCACGATGGAAATGGCGCCGTAGCTCTGGAAGTGCATGTTCAGCGCGTAGAGGAACATGAACGAGGAGAACACCGAAACCTGCCAGCCCCAGTTGGCCATGCCGTAGAGCGTCACGCCCATCAGGAAGTTCACCAGCAGCGCGCCGCCGGTGCCGATCAGCATTGCGCGGCGGCCGCCCAGCCTGTCGGCCAGCGGACCCGTAACCAGGAAGGAGAGTGCGTACACCCAGGCGCCCACGGCGAAGATCTCGCCGAACTGGGCTTTGGTCATCAGCGCGTCGCCCATCACGCTTTTGGAAACGGTGAGATTATAGCGGCCCATGTAGAGGAACGCGTAGGCGAAACCGAGTGGCACCCAGTTGAGGGCGCGGCGGATGCGGTAAGCGGGAGAATGAACCGGGATATCCATAAGGAAATGATATCTTTTTTTCGGCCCCGCCGGTTCGGGTGCAGGTAAAATCCGTGTAAAATACCCGGACCGCAGCCGGACTGCGCCAGGATGTTCGCGGTGTGCGCTGAAAATGGGGAAGGCGAGGTTTATTTAAAACAATTCTTTGCCGTTCAGCTTCAGGTATTCATATTCCACATAGGTCCCGGCGGCGTCGCCGTACGCCTGGCCCCCGAGCACTATTTTTGAAACGGCGCCGTCTATTCCGGCCGGCGCCTTCAAATGCATGCCTTCCTCATAATTCTTCCCGTCCCCGCTGAGATCCAGGTAAAAATCGTAACCGTCCCTGCGGAACCTGAAATAGGGAATATTGCGCTTTATCCTTTTGTCAGCCAGCACGCTTTCCCCGCGCACCGCTTCCATATCCAGGTTTATGCCGGGATCATCCACCTGGTCCGCCATGTGGAAAAGGCCGAGCCCGAAGGCCTGGCCCGTATTCTTCCAGCTCGGCCTGATACCGCTCTTGCCCGCCCAGACGAAACAGGACAGCCAGCGCCCGTTACCAGGGGGGATGGCGTGCAGGGTCTTTACTTCTATCGACCATTTGTCGCCTGGTATTTCTTTCGAAAGCAGCAGGCCGGAGAAATAACCCTCCAAAGCCCCCGTTTCAGTCCAGGCGTGGTCGTGCTGCCTGTCGGAAAGGTAGTAGCCCAGATGGCCGTTTTCCATACTGTACCGGCCGTAAGAATCGTTTAAGCCGGGCCATATTTCCCAATCAGGCAGCCTTTCATCCCTGATCGGCCCGGCAGGGGAAGACCGGGCGGGGCGGGGAGAAGCGGACCGCGCCGGCGGCGCGGCGGACAGCGCCTGCCCTAAATTCAACGAGGACTCGCTCACCTGCATCCTGGCCGCGGATACTATCCTGCCGCCGGAAACGCTTATCGCCCTCGCGTTTATTTCATACCTGTCACCCACGCGGGCCAAAGTCCCGGAAACCACCGCGTCGGCCCCGAGGATCTCCCCGGCCCTGATCGCGGTCTTTTCATCCAGGAGCCCGGAAGCGGAAAGCCGGAGTTCCGCAAGAACGGTGTCAAGCCTGGAGCGCTCTATAACTTCGAATCCGCCGGTCCGCGCAAGGCAGGTCGTAAGGCGTTCCGCTACCAGTCTGCCCTCGGTCTTAGGCGCGCCGGCGATGTCCTGGAACTCATATACCACTATTTTCGGGCCGGGGAATTTATCCCTGTCCGCGGCCATCCCGGCCGCAATTTGTTCAAATGGATCAGCTTGAAGACTGGAATTTTCCGCTACCTTATCCTGCCGCCCGGCACGGCTTCCGGAACAGGCAACCAGCGTAAGCGCCAGAAGCCCGGGAATCAATAGTCTATTCATAGAATAAACACCTCGGGGTGAGAATTCACTGGCAAAGCAGGATGAACGGCAGCCAAACGAAAACCCGCAGCAGGACCAACTGGATAAACCCCCGGAAAACTACTGCAGTTGGGAGAGGTCGGCGACTTCTTCGAAAAGGCTGACCAGCGACCTGATAAGCTTGAGCCTGTTCTCGCGGACGGCCGGGTCGTCCGCCATAACCATCACCTTTTCGAAAAAATTGTCCAGGTTCCCTTTGATGGAAAGCATCTCCGCCAGTCCCTTCGCGTAGTCGCGGTTGGCAAGGTAGCCCTGCAGCCGGACCGAGAGGCCCCGGATATCCGCGTAAAGCCGGCGCTCTTCGTCCGCCGCGAACAGCAGCTCCGCCGGGGCGGCATCCGAGTCGTACTTGGCCTGCTTCAGGATGTTCTTGGCCCTTTTGAAAGCCATCGCTATGGCGCCGAAATCCGGGTTCTCCCTGACCGAGTGCAGGTCCGCTGTCCGGCGGCGGCAGTCCAGCAGGTCCCCGTCCTTTATAAAGTACTCCCTTACCGCCTTTATCTCGTCGAACCGGAAGCCTTCCTCCGCAAACTGCGCCTCGGCCCGCTGCCAGATGAAGTCAAGCAGCTGGTCCAGCGCGGCCGAACCCAGCGGCACGGTGGACGGCGCGTTGCGGCAGACGGCCTTCAGGTCCACGCTGATCTTGTTCTCCAGTATGATGCGCGCCGCGCCCATCGCCTGGCGGCGCAGGCCGTGCGGGTCCGCGCTGCCCGAGGGGACCAGCCCCAGCAGGAAGTGGGAGACCAGCGTGTCCACCTTGCCGGCCAGCGACAGCGCCGAACTTTCCGGCGTGGACGGCAGGGGGGATTTGGCGCCCACCGGCAGGTAGAATTCGCCCACCGCCCGGGAGGCCGTTTCGCCCAGCCCGGCGTTCAGCGCGTAGTAATAGCCCATCACGCCCTGCAGCTCCGTGAATTCCCTGACCACGTTGCTGGTGAGGTCGGCGTAGACGTAGGCGGAGGCTTTTTTAATTTCTTCGGCTTTCAGCGCCGGCGACCTGACGCCCGCGCAGAGAGCGGCCGCTATGGCCGCGACGCGCCCAGTCTTATCCTGCATAGAGCCCAGCTTTTCCTGGAAAGTTATGGACTTCAGCCCCGCCGCCATTTCGTCCAGCGGGAGCGCCAGGTCGCGCTGGTAGAAGAAGATCGCGTCCTTGAAGCGCGCCTCCAGCACGTTCTTGAAACCCTCTTCCACGTTCTTCTGGCCCCGCGACACGCCGTCGCGTATGCCGACGAAATAGGGCTGCAGCTTCTTATCCGGGCCGCAGACGGTGAAGAACTTGAGCTGCTTCTTCATCACCAGGTGCACCAGCTCGGGGGGGAGCTTTAGGAATTCCTGAGCGTAGGTACCCACCACGCAGACGGGGTATTCCACCAGGTACAGGTTCTCCTTCAGCAGTTCGGGGTCGGCCTCCACTTCCAGCTTCATGCGCTTTGAGACCTGCTCCAGTTCTTTTTCAAGGGTTTTCGCCCTGTCCGCGTCCTTCACCAGCACGTTGACGTTCTCGAGCGTTTTGAAATATTTCTCGGCGGAGGCGATGATGACGCGGCGGGAACCCTTCGCGCTGAGGCCGGCGGTAAGGCGGCCGCTCTTTATCCCGGTGAAGGAGAACGGTATTATCTTTTCGCCGTAAAGGGCCAGCAGGCCGCGCACCGGGCGCGCGAAGCGCGTCCTGGACACTTCCCAGACCATGGTCTTGGGAAATTCCAGGCCGGACATTATTTCCGGGAAGAGCTCGGCCAGGATCTTGACCGCCGGGCGGCCGGGCAGCTTTTTCACGGCCACCAGCACTTCGCCCTTCGGCATAGTTTCCACGGTCAGCTTGTCGGGAGTGGTGCCCTGCCCGCGCGCGAAACCCGAGCTCTGCGGCGTAAAATTGCCTTCGGCGTCCTTCCAGAACTTCGCCAGCGGCCCCATCGCCTTCACGGTTTTCTCGTCGCTTTTCGCCGGCAGGCCGGAGATATAGAGGACCAGCCGCTTGTAGGTGCCGTAGGCTTTCAGGCCTTCGTACGGCAGGTTCGCGGCAGCCAGCGCTTCCTTCGCGGCGGCTTCCAGCTGCGCCTCGGCGGAAGTCACGAAGCGGGCCGGGATATTCTCTATGCGTATTTCAAGCAAAGCTTCTCGTTTGGTCATTTTAGTCTCCATAAAAAAAGGGGCGGATCTTTCGCCGGCGGGGCGCGCGTCAGCGCTGCGCGGACTTTCCCGCGGGCTGCTCTTTATGTTCCTGCGGCTCGTTCGCTTCAACGTGCGCGGTAGCGCAGGCCTTGGCCAGGTCCCTGATCCTTTTTATCAGCGCCACGCGCTCGGAAACGGACACCGCGCCG
>CAZJUL010000209.1:3489-5298 GCA_964549095.1 uncultured Elusimicrobiaceae bacterium | reverse complement strand
AGGCCGCGCCGCCTGAACTTCCTACGCGCTAGCCGGTCCAATACATTGATAATGATCAGGAGCGGGCCAGGACCATCTCCCGTCCGCCGCTCACGAGAGGAGAAAAGCTGATGACTTCGTCAGGTCGACTTAATAACCAGGATGCCAAACCCGACTATGACCGCAAAGCCCTGCCTGAAAATTACGGCACGACCGAAGCGGCGCTGCTGCCCAGGGACCCGAACTGGATGTTCATCTACTGGGAGATCACCGACGCCTCCAAGGCCGCGGTAAGAAAGACGCACGGCCAGGATATCTTTGAGAAGGCCGGCGCCGTGATAAGGGTTTACGACATGACCTCCGCCGACGGCGCCCGCAGGCATTTCGACGTGCCCGTGATGATAGACGCCAAGAACTGGTATGTCAACGTGCAGGAGGCCGGCCGCCCTTACAGCTGCGAGGTGGGCCTGGTGACCCCCGAAGGCGCTTTCATCGGCATAGTGAAGACCAACACCGTGAACCTGCCCGCCGGCCGGGTGTCCGAAGTGATGGACGAGAAGTGGATGTCCGTGACGCCCGATTTTGACAAGCTGCTGCAGATCTCAGGCGTGGAATACATCGGCAAGGGCTCGGGCGAAGTGGCCAAGTCCCTGGCCCAGCGCTGGGAAATGCTGCGCTCCGTTTTCTCCCGGGCCGCTTCCTGGGGCGTGAGCTCGCTGGCTTCGCAGACGGCCCCCAAGCCCGTAGATAAAAAGTTCTGGCTGGTAGCCGACTGCGAACTGATACTTTACGGCGCCACCGAACCGGACGCGCACGTGACCGTGTCCGGCCGGCGCGTCAGCCTGAACCCGGACGGCACTTTCTCAATGCGCTTCGCGCTGCCGGACGGCAACATGGACCTGCCTATAAAAGCCGTTTCCAAGGACGAGGACGACACGCGACAGATAGAGATCAAGGTGACCCGCAACACGATAAATGACGCAAACTAAAGGCTACTTCGCGCTGGTCCTGCACGCCCACCTGCCTTTTATCAGGCATCCCGAGTACGAGGATTTCCTGGAAGAAGACTGGTTCTTCGAGGCGATGTGCGAAACCTACATCCCGCTGCTGGACATCTTCGAGCGCCTGGGCGCGGAAAACACGGATTTCCCCCTCACCATGTCGCTCCCCCCGCCGCTCTGCAACATGATGAACGACGGGCTGCTGCGCGAGCGCTTCCGCCGCTATTTCAACCTGCGCCTTGAGCTGGCCGAAAAAGAAGTGGTCAGGAACCGGAACACTCCTTTCTACGAAGTGGCCCGCATGTACGAGCGCAAGTTCAGGCGCATCCGCGAGCTTTTCGACGACTATTACCACGGCAACGTGCTGGAAGGCTTCAAGAAATTCCAGGACATGGGGAAGCTGGAGATCATTACCTGCGGCGCCACCCACGGCTTCCTGCCGCTGGAAGTCCGGAAAGAGGCGGTCTACGCGCAGATAAAGACGGCCGCCGACGATTACCGCCGGAACTTCGGCCGCGGGCCGCGGGGCATCTGGCTGGCAGAGTGCGCCTATAATCCCGGCGACGATGTTTATCTTAAGGCCGCCGGCATACGCTACTTTTTCCTTGAGACTCACGGCATCATCTACGGCAGCCCCAGGCCGCGCTACGGCGTTTACGCCCCGGTCTACTGCCCGTCGGGCGTGGCCGCGTTCAGCCGCGATATGGAATCCGCCCACCAGGTCTGGAGCGCGGAGATGGGCTATCCCGGCGACCAGCGCTACCGTGAATTCTACCGCGACCTCGGCTACGACCTGGAATACGATTACGTGAAGCCCTACCTGCACCAG
>CAZJUL010000209.1:1847-3479 GCA_964549095.1 uncultured Elusimicrobiaceae bacterium | reverse complement strand
TGAAGTACTGCAAGATCACCGGCAAGGTGGCCCTGCACGAAAAGGCCCCCTACAGCCCGGCCGAAGCGCGCGAAGTGGCGGCCGGCCACGCCGGCAACTTCATGTACAACCGCGAGCGGCAGATAGAGCATCTGCACCATTTCCTCGGCAAGAAGCCGATAGTTGTGTCGATGTACGACGCCGAGCTGTACGGCCACTGGTGGTACGAGGGTCCCGATTTCCTGGAATTCCTTTTCAAGAAACTGCATTACGACCAGAAGACGGTCAAGATGATAACGCCCAGCGAATACCTGGCCAAGCACCCGGACAACCAGATGGTCCAGCCGTCGATGTCCTCGTGGGGCGACAAGGGCTACAACGAGGTCTGGCTGAACGGCACCAATGACTGGATGTACCGGCACCTGCATAAGGCCGTAGAGCGCATGGTGGACCTGGCCAACCGCTTCCCGAACGCCGACGGCATACTGCAGCGCGCCCTGAACCAGTGCGCCAGGGAGCTGATGCTGGGGATGTCCTCGGACTGGGCCTTCCTGATGACCGTGGGCACCGCCAAGACCTATTCCACCAAGCGTTTCATCGAGCACACCAACAGGTTCATAGGCCTTTACGAGCAGATAATGGGCAACCGCATCGAGGATAACTACCTGCGGGACATCGAGTGGCGGGACAATATCTTCCCGCTCATCGATTACAAAGTGTTCGCCACCGGCGCGCAGGAGCGCGCGGCTAAAGGGGAGCAGGCATAGGGTTAAACGGTTTTAATAAGCGAAGGCCGTCAGTCTAAAACTGACGGCCTTCGCTTTTATTTGGGCCGGGGACACCATGCAGCGCGGTGTCCCCCGTCTTCTCAGGTGCTCGATGCCTTTTCGCCGGCCAGTTCGTCGAGCTTTACCGAGAACCGCTCGATCACGAGGTCGGACTTTTCGTAAAGGGCCTTGAGCTGAACTGCGCAGGGCGCCCACTTTCCGCCTCCGTCGGCGGAAGCGGCCGCCGCGAAGATCTCGGCCAGGCCGTTCTGCAGGTGGAACAGCGCGTCGGAGAGGCCCAGGAAGCGGGCTATCTCAAGGAATTTGAGCAGGCGGTCCAGCCCTTCGGAGGAAGGGGCGGCCAGGGCTTGCGCCGCGGCGCGCAATGCGCAGTCGGCGGCCTTGAGCGGGTGTACGGAGAACTTGATGCCCAGCTGGTGGCGCTTGAGCGCCTGGACGGTGTCGTAGATCTTTCCGAAGAGGGCCGGGTCGTCCGAAAGGGAGAGCTCGTCGAAGAGGATCTCGAAGACCTCGGCGGCGTAGATCTCTATCTCTGTTTTCAGCCCGTTGAAGGCGGCCAGGTCGGTCTTCGGGTTCTTGTCGAACACGTAGAGATAATCGTTCACGAACTTGGCCAGCATGCCGCGGTTCTTGTGGCGTATTGAGCGCACTACCCCGCGGATGATGGCGGCCTTGCCTTCGTAGGAGAAATCCTCGAAGGTCACCGGCTGCGCGCCCAGGGCTGCGGCGCCGGCGCTCAGGCCTTCAATGCCCGGGCCGGCGGCCAGCGCGCGCAGGGCCGGCAGCTTGCCCGGCTCGGCGAACCAGATCAGCGGCAGACGGTCGTCGTGCCTGGCGTAAAGGAAGGCGTAGACCGTGGTCTCCA
>CAZJUL010000209.1:0-1837 GCA_964549095.1 uncultured Elusimicrobiaceae bacterium | reverse complement strand
CAGGGAATTCTCTACGGCCACTTCCCCGGTCACGGCAGTCAGCTCTTCTTCGGCCCGCTTTTCTTCTTTTGAGACGGAAAAACGCATCGGGCCGGCGGTGGCCAGGCCCAGCCCGAACAGGAATTTGCCCATCAGGCGCAGGGCGGCGAAGCGCTCCGTGTCCGGCACCATGGTCCGCGCGTAGCGCTCGTAGATCTTGAAGCCGTTATCGGCTTCGGGGTGGCTGGAGGGGGCCAGCTCAAGGATCGCCGTAAATCCTTTTTCGATGCTTTTAAAGCCCAGCTCTTCCAGGGCCGCCGCGGCCTTTGCGGCGTATTTCAGGTTCTCGATGGGCTCTATCCGCGAGATGTCGGAAAAGAACCAGCCGCAGCTGGTGAACATGAACATGCAGTCTTTCTGTATCTCCAGCAGCTTAAGCGCCCGGGTCTTTTCTTCGGGGGTAAGAGGCTTGGCCGCATGGGCGGCGAAGAACGCCTCCGCCGCTTCCGCGCCGGGCTTGGCGAAAAAGCCTATATAGTCGTTCCTGGCCCGCCAGATATCCTTCAGTAAAGGAGCGGTTTCCGCCGCGTAGACCTCTGCGGCGGCGGCGGCCAGCCAGTTCAGTGCGGCGCGCAGGGGCATGCGCCAGTTGGTCTGGGAATTCCCTTCCCGGCCGCAGTCGCAGCCGCCTTTCCAGCGGCGCACGCCGTGCGCGCAGCTCCAGGCGGTGCCGTCCCCGTCGGGCCCTTTCTTTATCTCCGCCTCCCAGACCGGGGGGTGGGAGGCCAGGTAGTCGGCTAGCGAAGTGACCTCTATGCCCCGCTTTTTAAATTCGTGGCGGAAGGCGTGGGCCAGCGTCAGGTCGGCGAATTTATGGTGGTGGCCGAAGGTTTCACCGTCCACGGCCAGGTGCAGCAGCTGGTCCTCTTTGGCTTCCTGGCTGAAAGCGGAGTCCAGGCGGGCGGCGAAGGTGGACGAGTCCTTCATAATGTCCTCGAAGGCCGCCGCTTTGGAGAGTGGGCCGTCGTAGAAGAAAAGGGCTATGCTCCGGCTCTTGAGGCGCGTTCCGTCGGGCAGGCGGTCGAACCAGACATAAGGCCGCTTGGTGTCGAAGTCGCCTGAAGAGATGTCCGTCCAGGTTTCGGAACCGGCGGGCCGCATCGTCTCGGCCTGGTACGGGGAGAGGATGACGTAGCTCAGGCCCTGGTCTATCAGCAGCTTCAGGGTGTTCTCGTCGGCGGCGGTTTCGGGCAGCCACATGGCGTCGGCCCTGAAGCCGAACCGGCGCTCGAAATCGGCCAGGCCCCAGAGTACCTGCGTGAGGCGGTCGTTGAACGAGGCCAGCGGCATTATGACGTGGTTGTAGCCCTGGGCTATGGCGTTGGAGCGGCCGGTAGCCTTCCGGCGCTGCGCCACGGTCCTGACCAGCTTGGCGTAATAGGACGGGTAGCGCTTTTCGAACCAGGTCAGCAGCGTGGGTCCGAAATCGAAATTGAGATATTCGTAATTATTGACCAGTTCCACCGCCCGGCCCATGGAATCGTTGATGCGGGCGTAGGCGTTGGGGATGTAGCATTCCCGGGCTATGCGCTCGTTCCAGTCGTTGTAGGGGAAGGCGGAATCCTGCGGCGGGATCTGCCCCGTCCAGGGGTTTTCGCGCGGCGGCTGGTAGAAATGGGCGTGAATGGCCAGGAACTTTTTCGGCCCGGGAGAGGCTTTTTCCATTTCTTGATTATACAAATTTCGGGTTCGCGGGTCCTGTTCGAGGTCTGCTCACCTTCAAGCGGAGTCGGCGTATTCCCTTCACTCGCGGGACCGGGGGTTCGGGGAAGAGGCCCGTGGTTTCCGCCGGCGAAGA
>CAZJUL010000208.1:656-5393 GCA_964549095.1 uncultured Elusimicrobiaceae bacterium | reverse complement strand
TCCACCAGCTTGGCGGCGGCGAAATGCACCGTGGACACGCCCTGCAGCGGCAGGAAGACGCAGCCGAGCCCTTCCACCAGGGAGTTGACCGCTTTCCGGTAGCCGCCCACCACGCATTCCAGCGGGGCGTTCACTATCAGCAGGGCCGCCCTTTCCGCGCCCTTCAGGGCCATGTGGACGTTCTCGGCGGGCCGGTCTATCACGCCCAGCACCCAGTCCACCTTCTCGTCCTTGGGCATGTTCCAGAAGCGGCGGGCCACGTCGCACGGGCCGGCCAGGTCGCTCACGAAGAGGCTGGATTCGTTGATGCGCCGCAGCATCTCGTCGCGGGCGGTCCAGACCCGCATCGCGAAAAGCCCCGCCGTTTCGCCCAGGCTGTAGCCTATCACGTAAGCGGGCTCCACGCCCAGCGAGCGCACCAGGTCGCTTACCGCCGCGCCGTGGGCCACCGAACCGAAGATCATGGATTTATAATCGTCCACTATCTCCCGCTCGGTCTCGTCCTGCCAGCCGGCGTCCCACAGCATCCGCCACGGGACGAAATAGTTGGGCATCAGCTGGCTGCGCAGGTAGCCGTTCTCGGCGTCCAGCCGGCGGAGTATTTCGGGCCACTGCGTCCACAGCTCCCTGCCCATCCCGATATACTGGTTGCCCGAGCCGGGAAAGACGAAAGCGATATTCTCCGGCCGCGCTATGCCGGCGGGAGAGTAGAAGATCCTGTCGCCGGACAAGGGCTGCTCGGGGGCGGCGCGCAGGCCGGTTTCGGCGGAGGCGGCAAGGGCGGCCAGTTCTTCGGCGTTGCGCGCCAGCAGCACGCAGGCGCGTTTTTTCAGGGGCCGCCGGTCCTCGCCCTTCGGCGGCGCGCCAGTACGGGCGAACCAGTCCCTGGCCAGCTTTTCAATGTTTGCGCCGGGTTCCTGCCGCGGCAGCCAGGCGCGCAGGTCCGCCAGTCCGGCCAGCACTCCCGCGGCGTCGTCGTCCTCCACCGCGAACAGCGCGGCGTTGCGCGCGCCCAGCGGCTGGCGCCGTTCCAGGTCCGTCTGCTCGCCGGCGGGCGCCTGCTCTACGCCTTCCAGGACAACGTGGCCGCAGTTGCCGTCTATGCCCAGGGCGCTGACCCCGGCGCGGCGCGGGCCTTCAGCCCGGTTCCTCAGCCAGTATTGCGGCTGGAGCGGGATGTGGAACCTTTTTTTAGCCCGCGCCAGTTCAGCGAGCGGCGAAACTTTCATCAAGGGGGGGAGTATTTCCTGGTAAAGCGCCAGGGCGGTCTTTACCACGCCTGCCAGGCCGCAGGCGGGGCCGGTATGGCCTATCACCGGTTTTACCGCGCCCAGGGCGCACGAAAACTGGGCGGAGGAGATGCCGTAAAAATCCGTCAGCGCTTCCGCTTCGGCCGCGTCTTCCGCGGGCGTCCCGCTGCCGTGGGTTTCCAGGTAGCCGATGGTGGAGGGGTCGACCTGCGCTTCTCCGTAGGCTTCGCGCAGGGCGGCGGCGTAGGCCTGCGGCGAGGGAGCCGTTTTGTCGACTCCGCCGCCGGAGGCGAACCCCAGGCCTTTTATGACGGCGTAAACGCGGTTGCCGTCGCGGACGGCGTCGTCGAGGCGTTTTAGGATAAGGGCGGCGGCGCCTTCGCCGGGCACCGTTCCTTCGGCGGCGCAGTCGAAGGGGCGCGCCTCCGCGGCGTAGTGCCGCACGGCGTCCGCTGCCGCCAGGGCGCGGGGGTCGCCGTCCATTGAAACCGCGCCTACTATAGCCGTATCCAGCTCGCCGGAGCGCAGCGCCCGGACCCCGGCCTCCAGGGCGCGCAGGCCGGAAGTTTCCTCGCTTGAAATGGTGAAGCTCGGGCCCCCGACGCGGAACTCACGGGCTATCCTGCTGGCCACTATGCCGCCCAGCGCGCCCATGGTGCGGTTGGCGGACAGGGCCGGACCGGCTGCGCCGCGCAGCGCCTCCAAAAGATCCTGCTGTTCTTTTTCGGAAAGTTTCCAGCCCTGTTCCGCGGCGCGCAGGCGGGCGGTTTCAGCCAGGGACCAGCGGAAATGGAAATTGGCGGTGTTGGAATCCAGCCCGAGCCCGATGAAGACCCCGGCGTTCTCTGTTCCCTTTTCGCCCAGCCCGGCGTCGGCCAGGGCCTTCGCCGCCGTGTCCAGCATCAAGAGCTGCTGCGGCAGCATTTCTTCCAGCTCTTTCGGGGGGATCCTGTAGGCGTCGGCGGGAACACCGACCTCGTGCAGGTAAAACCCTTTTTTGTTTTCGTCCAGGCCGCGGCGCCTGGATCCGGGCAGCCCGGCGGGCAAACCGGCGCTGCCGCCGAGCACGGCTTCCTGGAACTTGCGCAGGCCGCCAAGGGCTCCGAAGCGCGCCTCCATACCGACTATCGCTACCGGCGCGGGGGCGGGCTGCGCGGCCTTCGGCGCGGGACGGCGGGCGGCCGCGGAAGGGGCCCCTGCGTATTCCTCCACCAGCACGTGCGCGTTTATGCCGCCGAAGCCGAAAGCGCTGACCGCGGCGCGCCGCGGGGTCTTGCTGTCGCGGGCCGTCCAGTCTTCGCAGGTCCGCTGCACGCGGAAAGGGCTGCCCGCGAGCTTTATCTTCGGGCCGGCAGGCTCTTGTTCCGGAAAGCCAGCAGGACCTTCATCATCCCGGCGGCGCCGGCCGCCGTGAGCAGGTGGCCGACGTTGGATTTGACGGAGCCCAGCGCGCATTGGCCGGCGCTCCAGCCGCGTTCCCCCCAGAGGGTTTTCAGGCTTTCCACCTCCACCGGGTCGCCGGTGGGGGTGCCGGTGGCGTGGCACTCTATGAAGTCCACCTGCGAAGGCGACAGGCGCGCGGCGTGGTAGGCCGCCCGCATGGCGTACAGCTGGCCGGCGGTGTTGGGGGCCAGCAGGCTGCCGCCTATATCGTTGGAAAGGCCTATGCCGGTTATCACGCCGTAGATCTTGTCGCCGTCGCGCACCGCGTCGGCGAGGCGCTTCAGCACGAACATCCCGGCGCCCTCGCCCACCACCAGCCCGTCGGCCGCGGCGTCGAAGGGGGCGGGCACGCCGGAAGGGGAAAGCGCGCGCAGCTGGGAAAAACCCATCTGCGTGTAGAGGCTCGCCGGGCGGGCCACCCCGCCGGTGATCATGGCGTCGGCGCGACCCGACCTCAAGGCGTCGGCGGCCAGCTTGATGGCGTAGAGCGAGGAGGCGCAGGCCGCGTCCAGGGTGAAGCTGCCGCCCGAAAGGCCGAGCGCGCGGGCGATGACTCCGCCGGGCAGGCCGGCGACGCAGCGGTTGAGCGGGTCCGTCTTCGTGCCCAAGGAGGTAAGCGTTTTTCCGAAAGCCGCCGTTTCGAAAGCCGGCAGCAGCGTTTCCCGGGCCAGCGCCGACGAGGCGTCGGTGGGCAGGACGATGTTGCCGATTATTACTCCGGTGCGGGCGCGGTTTATTTTTTTAGGCTGCGCGTCGAAGAATGCTTGCCTGGAGGCGTGCAGGGCCAGGTGGAAAACCGGGTCCAGTTTTTCGATAAAAGTTTCCCGCAGGTCCAGCCCGGCGGGGTCCAGCTTGAAATCCTCTATGAAGCAGGCCTTGAGGGAATAAACCTTGTCGGGCGCGCCCTTTTGCGGGTCGAACGCCTCCCCGGCGGGCAGGATCCAGCGGCCCGCGGGGGCGTCTTTGGCCGAACAGGTCCCCTCTGAAATATTCTTCCAGAAACGGTCCAGGTCAGGCGCGCCGGGAAAGATCCCGCCGGCGCCTACAATGGCTATAGGCTGCTGTTCGTTCATCTTGGTCCTAAATCTTCAGCCGGCGGGCCGAAAGCCCGCCCGCGCAGCGGCAAAAGCCCGCGCCGCTCCGTCCCGTTCAGGCCGCCGCGGCGGTCAGGTCTTTGTTCCGGAAGGCCGCGTTAAGCGCCTTGTCCACCGTGCACCCATAGCCTTCCATACGGGCAATGAGCAGGCCTTTGTCGTCGATAAAATCGATATCGGCCGCCGCGCCGTGCTCGGCCGAGCGCGCCACGCGCGCGACAATCCGCACGCCGTTGGCCGGGAACGCGCCGAACTGCCTGTAGACCGCGGCCGAATTGGGCAGCGAGCAGGCGCCGGAATCGTTAAAGGTCCAGAGTATCATCCCCTGGAAAGCGGCGTCGAGCGCGGCGGGGTCGGCCAGCCAGCGGTCGCGCAGGGGGCGCCGCAGCCAGGACGCCGGCGGCAGGGAAGCGGCCGCGTCCAGCACTATGCCCTTGTCGGAGACGCCGGCCACCGAGCGTATGAAGCGCATATCTTCGCCGTGGAAAAGGATCTCGCCGTAGGCCTGCTCCATTGAGCGCGCGTACGGCTTGAGCGCGAACTCCGGCCGCGGGGCCGCCGCCTTGGGCAGGCTGGCCGCCAGTATTATTTCAGCCCCGGCGTGCAGTTCCCCGTTGGGGCCGCGCAGTTCCACGGGCACCGAAAACAAGCCGTCCTTCCTGGCGGCTTTACCGGAGAAGGCCGTCACTTTATAAGCCGCGCCGTTCAGGATAATGCCCTTGAAGATCTTCAGGTCGTTGAACCCGTGGAAGAGCAGCCCGGGGTTTCCGTGCAGGGCGCCGTGCGCCAGCCATTCGGCAATGATGGCCGTGGGGACAACAGCCTTGCCGTTGATCACGTGGGAGCGCAAAAAGGGCTGGTCCTCCAAAGAAACCGTTAGCTCGAAAGCCGGCGCGGAGCCGGCCGGAAGGGATGAGGGAACGGAGGGGGAAACAGAGACCGCCGCGGCC
>CAZJUL010000208.1:0-646 GCA_964549095.1 uncultured Elusimicrobiaceae bacterium | reverse complement strand
GGGGAAGAATTCCGCTCAGCGGTCTTCGGGCGCGCGATTCCCACTACCTCCACCGCGCCGCTGTTCGAGGCCAGTTCGTCAGCCAGGAACCTGCCGCCCGCTGCAAGCCCGATGACGCCGACGCCTTCTTTCGCGAACAGGGCTTTCAGCCCGTCGTTCACCATGCCGCCGTCCCAGGGGCCCCAGTTGAAGGACGCCACGCGGCAGTTCGGCAGGCGGCGCGCGAGCAGGCGGGCCGTCTTGTTCAGGACCTCGTTGGCCATGGCGTAGTCGCACTGGCCGGTGCGGCCGAAACGGGCGGTGGAAGAAGAGTACAGGGCCAGGACTTTGAGTTGCGGCAGGTCCAGGGCGGCCAGGATGTTGCGCAGCCCGGACACCTTGGTGTCGAAGACCGAATTGAACTGCTCAGCCGTCTTGGCCAGGATGAGTTTGTCCGCCAGCACGCCCGCGCCGTGCACGAAGCCGCGGACGGGCCCCAGCTCTTTCGCGATCTTCTCCACGACGGAGGTCACGGCCTGCCGGTCGCGTATGTCCGCGGAATAATAGACCGCGCGCGAGCCGGCGGCTTCAAAGCGCAGCAGCTGCGCGCGTATCTCGCGGGCCGCCGTTATTCTGCGGCACTGCTCTCCGGCCGCTTTGGGTTCCA
>CAZJUL010000207.1:2366-5414 GCA_964549095.1 uncultured Elusimicrobiaceae bacterium | reverse complement strand
CGCGGCTTTCTTCAAGCGGTTCATTGTTCTTCTCCTGGAACGGCACCTGTCCGGTTATTTTGGAATATAATACAAAAAATCAGCCGCGCATCGCTTCGGCCACCCAGGGGATATTCCCGGCTGCTTCCGCCAGCGCTTCTTCGGCCGAGGCGAATTCCCCCTTGTAGTCAGAGGTCAGGGGCTCCCAGTACGCTTCCGCGCCTTTCGTGTTGTAAAAATCCTCCCGGTAGGAGAAGGCGCCGTCGGCGCGGCTGAAGACGCGCAGCCTGCGCACCCCGTCCGAAGCGTGGACGGTCTTCACTTCGGTCATTTCAACCGGGCCCTGCTTCGTCCCGAGCCCGAATATTTCGAACAGCGTGTCCAGAAAGGTGTGCGCCATAGTTGATGGTTCCTTGGGCTCGAAGCCCGCCGGGGTCCTTTTCCGGACCCTGATCATAGAATACTATTAAGGCGCCGCATTAAGCCAACCGCTCCGTGAATAATGTGCCGGGCCCGCCGTCAGAACCTGCCGCCCAGCGCGGCCGAAAACTGCGCGTCGCTGTCGTCGAAAGAATAAGTGCAGGAAAAACCCAGCGGCAGCGGGAACCGCCAGAACCTGTACCAGAAGCTGGCTCCCGCTCCTGCCTTGGTCCCGGAGGCCGCGGAGCCCCAGGCCCGGGCCGCTTCCAGGAAAAGCGCTCCCTGCCAGATCCCCCTGCGGGTAATGCGGAACGGGTGCGAATAGGTCAGCCCCGCGCCGGCCGCAGAGGCCCCGCGGAATTCCCGCGCGTACGCGCCGGAGAGACCGGTCTCCCGGCCCGTAGCCAGCAGTCGGCCCGGCGGCAGGTCGGCGCCGTGCCCGCCCGCCAGGCGCAGGGCCAGGCTGCGGTGCGTGCCCCAGGTGACGGAGCCGGTCCAGCGCGCCGCCAGGCAGCCGTACGAAAAATCCGACCCGGTCCAGGCCGCGCCCCGGCTGTAGGAAATTTCGGAGCCCGCGGCGAACTCCGGGGTTGGCAGCGGCGCCAGGCGCCTTTCCAGGTCGGCCAGTCCGAAGCCCAGTATGACGCCCAGGGAATCGCCCTGCCCTTCCTCCCGCCCCGCTTTCAGGAAGAGTCGCGCCTGCCCCTGCCGGCCGGCGTCCGCGGGCTGGGACGGGGCAGGCGAGGCGTATTCCAGGCGGGAGCCCTCCCAGCCGAGGCCGGCCGAAAGGGCCGGCTCCCCGCCTCGCCCGCGCGCCAGCGGGACGGCGGCCGAGAAGGCTTCCGCGCGGGTCCGCTTGTGGTAGCTTTGCGCCACGGCCCCGTAGCGGGACGGGTCCTTTTCATCCGGCGGCTCGCCGAAGCCGGCGCCGGCGCTGAACGCGCCGTCCGAGTATTCGCGTTCGGTGACTGACCGCCTGCGGAAAACCGCGCCCAGCGACCAGCCCTCCTGCCTCAGGAAAAGCATCGAGCTGGTGCCGCCGTCGCCGGAGAAGACGGAGGCCATCACGGATTCGGAGCGCCTGAAGATGTTGCGGGAGAAGAGCAGCAGGCCGCCGCGCCCGCCGCCGCTGCCGCCCGTGTAGAACGGGAAAGGTATCAGGTACCAGCCGTCCTTCACGGCTATTTCCACCGCGGCTCCCCCGCCGGGCAGCGCCGAGGAAGAAACTTCCACCGCCTTGAACTGGCGCAGGTCCCAGAGGGCGGCGCGGGCGTCCTTCAGCGAGGCCGGCCCCAGCGGGTCCCCCTCGGTAAAAGGCAGGCGCCTGCGCAAGATGGTTTCAGCCGTGCGGTTCCCGGTAAAGGTAATTCGTTCTATGCGGACCGGGGCGGTCGAGGCGTCGAAGTCCTGGGCCGCCGCCGGGGAAAAGGCGAAGGGCAGCGTCAGAAGCAGGAAAGCTGTGAGCATCGGGAAAATATGAAGGCGGCCGCCCGCTTACGCCGCCTTCGCGGACGCCGAAGTGGCCCGCTTATAGGCCCAGTCGCGGATGGCCTTTACCTGTTCGGCCATCGTCTTGGAGAGCGGCACCATGTTGTAGGCCTGGGCCAGGAAATCGTCCACGGTCATCTGGCGGCCGGCCTGGTAGGCGTCTATGCGCGCCGCGATTATGGCCTGCTCTATCTCCGCGCCGCTCCAGCTGTTGGTGGAGCCGAGCATGCGGTTCACGTCTATCTTCTTGGGATCTATGGAATTGCGCTCCAGGTGTATCCTGATGATCTGGGCGCGCTCCTCCGCTTCGGGCAGGTCGCAGAAGAACACCTGGTCGAAGCGCCCTTTCCGGACCACCTCGGCCGGCAGCATCTCTATGCGGTTGGCCGTAGCGGCCACGAAAACGAGCGGCGGCTTTTCCTGCATCCAGGTCAGGAATTCCGAGAAGATCATGGACTGGGGCGTGGCGGACTCCTTGGGCGTGCTGAGGCTGGCCTCCATCTCGTCTATCCACAGCACGGCCGGCGCCAGGGCCTCTATCGTCCTGAGCGCCTTGTCGAAAGCCGTTTCCGGGCTGCCGTACATCCCGGAGAAGATAAGGCTCATGTTCAGCCGGAACAGCGGCACTTTCCAGAGGCCGGCTATGGCCTTGGCCAGCAGGCTCTTGCCGCAGCCGCTCACGCCCATGATGAGGACGCCTTTCGGTATGGGTATCCCGGCGTCCACCGTCTCCTGGTTGAAAAGGTCCTTGCGCTTCAGCGCCCAGCTCTTCACGTTCTCCAACCCGCCTACCGAGGCGGTGTCGAGCTTCAGCGGGACGAACTCCAGGAACCCGGCCTTCTTCGCCAGGATCCCCTTTTCGGTGAATATCACGTCGAGGATCTTATCCTTCGTGCTGCCCGAGCTGAAAATGCGGAACAGGATATGGTCCACTTCCGCCAGCGTCATGCCGCGCAGGGCCAGGATTACCTGCGGCAGCAGGTCCGGCGGCAGCGCCGCCCCCGGGACCTGCTTTTCCACCGCCACCACGCGCTCCATCAGTTCCTCCGACGAGAGCGCGTCCAGCTCCAGGTAGCAGAATTCCTTTTCCAGGGAGTCGGGCAGCAGGGTGACCAGCGAGGTGAGCACGACGGCCGACTGGTAGTTGCGGCAGAAAGAGAA
>CAZJUL010000207.1:0-2356 GCA_964549095.1 uncultured Elusimicrobiaceae bacterium | reverse complement strand
GGCCACCGGGTCGCGCGTGTCCACTCCGGGCACGGCCGGGCTGAAGCCGGTGACGCAGCTCCAGGTGGTCAGGGAGCCGCCCGGGAAACAGCGCCCCACCAGCGGCAGCAGGCCGTCGAGCACGCGGTCTTCCTCGGAAGTGTGCAGGTAGATGAGCGGATTGCGGCCCTGTACCGCGTGGATGATCTGTTCTTCGAAACGGGGCATAAGTTTCCTCCAAAAATCGCGGTGCGAGCGGCCCGCGGTTCCGCCGCGGAACTCCGGGCCGGCGCCTTATGAATATAATAATACTATTTCAAGAGTTTCAGGACCACGGCTTTGTCGGAAAGCGACACCAGCTCGGGCTTCTTGTCCCCGTCGGTGTCGGCGGCCAGCACCGAGAAGCCGGGGTGCTCTTTCCATTCCCCGGCCGCAATATAGCGCGCCCTGACGTCCAGCGCGCCGTCCAGCACCAGCACCGAATTATTGTAATAATGCCGCACGTTGCGCGGCCCGCCGTCGCTGCGCGGGTTGCGCCCGGAAACGAATTTCTGCTCGGAATAGGTGAGGAACACCTCCGGCTTCCCGTCGCCGTCCAGGTCCCGCGCCCCGGCCAGCCGCGGCGTGGGCGAATCCTCCGTTTCCGCGCCCAGGCCGGTTTTACGGAGCACCTTCAGGTTCCCGTCCAGCGCGTAGACCATCCCCTTGCGGTCGGCGCAGACCAGTTCCTTCTTTTTGTCGCCGTCGATGTCGGCGGCTTCGCAGCCGTAAAGCGTGGAACCCGCGTCGAACCGCGCCAGCTCTTCGCCGTCCTTGCCCAGTTTCAGCAGCAGCCCGACTTCCCTGCGGAAGTCCGGCCCCGCCTCCATGCGCGCGAACAATTCCTTCTTCCCGTCGCCGTCCAGGTCTTCCAGCATGGGGTTTGCGCCCGTAAAATGGCTCCCCAGCCGGCTTATCCAGAGCTTTTCCCCTTTATGGGATAAGGCGAAAACATAGCAATGCCCGTCGTCGGTACCGTCCTCTTCGCTGTTGCCGTTGCCGGGCGAATAGCTGCCGAAAACGACTTCAAGTTTTCCGTCGCCGCTGATGTCGGCGGCTATGGGCGCGCCGGCGCTGGGCCCGATATTATATCGCCACAGCAGCCTGCCGGTTTCCCAGTCCAGGCAGTAAATTCCGCGCGGTTTCCAGCCGTAGCCGCTGTTGGCCGTCGCCAGGAGTTCCTGCTTCCCGTCCTTGTCCAGGTCGACTACCGCCGCGGCGCTCGCGCCGCTGTCGGGCCTGCCGTTATGCATGCCGCCCTGCAGTTTGAACCTTTTCAGCTCTTTCAGGTCCTTGCCCAGCGCGGCTATTATGAGGTCCGTTCCCTCGGCCCAGCTGATGAAGACCTCGTCCTTCTTGTCCTTGTCCACGTCGGCGAGCAGGTTTATGCCGGCCGCGCCCACCTGCCGTTCGGCCAGTACGGAGCCTTTCAGCGAAATGACCTGGAGCTTGCCGCCGTTCACGGTATAAAGCTCCGGCTTCCCGTCGCCGTCCCAGTCCCCCGCCTTCAGGTTGGCGTAGCCGGTCAGGCCGGGTATGAATATTTCCCCCTCCACTTTGAAGCCCTTCGGGGGCGGTGGCGGCCGCCTGAAGGTCATATTCGCTATATCGGTGAGCGGGATCTTCGCCGGCTGTTCGTTGACAAAGAGGATAAGGGCGTTGTTCTCGTAACCGGTTATCAGGCCCGAGAGCTCGGTCCCGTTCTTGAGCTTCACTTTGGCTATGACCGGCTCCGGCGGGGCGGGCGTTATGGCCGGGCCTTTTTGCTCCAGCTCGACGGCTGGAGTCGCCTGTACGGCCTGGCCTTTCTGTTCCAGTTCAAGCCCCGCCGCCGGCGCGGCGCAATTCATGACCGCGGTTCCCAGTAAAATAAACCCTGCCACGTCTGTTCGAAGTATTTTCATAATGAATCCGCTCCGGCCCGCCGCAAGCTTCCGCATTGCCTTAAAATTGTGAAAGGGCTGTCGAAACTCTCAACAGCCCTTTCATCGCGCTGATATGATTTACTTAAAGTAAATCCTGAGCCCTGCATTGGCGCGCAGGCCGCCCAGGTCGAACCGGAACGGCCGCTGGTTCGCGGCCAGCGTACCGGAGGCATAGTCAAAATATTCGCCGTTGGCTGTGCGCTCCATGATGAGCTTTTTTTCTCCCTGCTGGAGCCCGTATGCCATAACATTGCCCTTGAGGTCGTCGAAGACCGCGCTGAACAGCATTTTCACGCCGACGTTGACCGCGAGCCATTTGGCCAGGAAGACTTCGCAGCCGGCCTGGGCCTGCGGCACGGTCTTTTTTTGATGAAAAGTCGCTCCGGCGCCGCCGCTGTTGTCCTCGCCGCCAT
>CAZJUL010000206.1:3091-5448 GCA_964549095.1 uncultured Elusimicrobiaceae bacterium | reverse complement strand
AGCCCGAAAGCCTGAACGAGCTCCTGGCTTTAATGAAAGGCACGGGCTACATCCACATCGCCACCATCACCGGCATGGACTTCGGCGAACAGCTCGGGGCGATCTACCACCTGACAGACAGGCGCATGACGGTCAGCATCACGGCCAAGACCCCGCGCACGGCGCCGGAACTGCCGACGGTGACCGGCCTGTTCCCGGGCTGCGAAGGCTACGAACGGGAACTGGAAGACATGTTCGGCATCAGGATAAACGGCCTGCCGCCGGGCCGCCGCTACCCGCTGCCCGACGATTTCCCGGCGGACCAGCACCCGCTGCGGAAGGACTGGAAGGCGGGGGACGTCTATCCCGAAGAGCAGGCCGCCCCGGCAACGGAGGCGAAATAACATGTCAAAGATAACCATACCGCTGGGCCCGCAGCATCCCGCCCTTAAAGAGCCCGTCAACTTCTCGCTGGTGCTTGAAGGCGAGCAGATACAGGGCTCCACCGTGAACCTCGGCTACAACCACCGCGGCGTAGAAAAGGCCGCGGAGAGCCGGACATACATACAGGACATCTACCTTTTGGAGCGCGTCTGCGGCATCTGCTCGCATTCGCACACCACCTGCTACATAAGCTGCGTGGAGGAGATAGCCAAGGCCGAGATACCTGAAAGGGCAAAGGCCATCCGCGTACTGGTGGGGGAACTGGAAAGGGTGCACAGCCACCTGCTGTGGGTCGGCCTGGCCGGTTACGAGATCGGGTTCGACACGTTGTTCATGTACGCCTGGCGCGACAGGGAGCAGGTGCTGGACTGCCTTGAGATAGTCTCCGGGAACAGGGTGCATTACGCGATGAACACCATAGGCGGCGTGCGCCGGGACATCAGCGCGGAACAGAAGGCCGAGATATTGCGCCGGGTCGCCATCCTGGAAGAGCGGACGCAGTATTACATAAAGCTGGCCACCGAAGACGCCAGCGTGCTGGCCCGGGCGCGGGGCGTGGGGATGCTCCCGCACGACGTGGCGGTAGAGCGCGGCGCCGTCGGTCCCACGGCCAGGGCCTCCGGCGTGGAATGCGACGTGCGCAAGACCGAGCCCTACCTGATCTACGACAAGCTGGACTTCAAACATATCACCCATAACACCAACGACGTCTTCGGCCGCCTGGTGGTGAGGGCGCTGGAGCTGGTGGAATCCTATAAGATCATAAGGCAGGTCCTGAATTACCTGCCCGAAGGCCCGATAGCCGTCAAAATACCCTGGAAGATAGGCCCGGGCGAAGCCGTGAACCGCTACGAAGCGCCGCGCGGCGAGGACATACACTACGTGAAGGCCAACGGCACCGAGAAGCCGGAGCGCGTGAAGGTGCGCGCCCCGACGATGGCCAACTACCAGTCGGTGCCTTACATGCTGAACGGCGGCTACCTGGCCGACGTGCCGCTGGTGATAGCGGCCATCGACCCGTGCATGTCCTGCACGGACAGGGCGATGGTAGCCGACCAGAAGACCGGCAAGGTGCAGGTCTACGGCTGGGAAGACCTGCGCAAGCTCGGCATAGAGTTCTACCGCCGGAAGGGCGTTGATTTCACCCGGCGGTAACATCGCCGGGGACTGTCCCCTTTACGGGCGAGCGAAGCGAGCCGTAGAAGGGGACTGTCCCCTGATAAACAAAATCTGTATAGCGGCTGGAGAAATATGACCATGGATTCGACTCTGTTAGCCCTGGGCTACATAATCATATTCCCGGGATTCGTCTTCCTCGCGGTGTACGGGCTGTTCCTGCAGTGGTTCGACAGGAAGCTCGGCGCCGTGATGCAGAACCGCGTGGGTCCGCCCTGGTTCCAGCCGGCCGCGGACTTCATCAAGCTGGTGGCCAAGGAAGTCATAATCCCCGACGCGTCCGACACGGTAATGTTCAAGACGCTGCCGTATTTCGCGCTGGCCAGCGTGATCACCTGCATACTGCTGCTCCCGGTCTGGTCCGACGCCCTCTATTCGTTCCAGGGCGACCTGATAGTGGTGGTCTACCTGCTTACCATCCCCACGGTGACCTTCTTCCTGGCCGGCTGGAGCTCCACCAGCCCCTACGCCGCCATCGGCTCCATGCGCGTGCTGACCCAGCTGTTCGCCTACGAAGTGCCGATAATGCTGGCGCTGATAGGCCCGGCCATACTGGCCGCCAGCTGGAACATAACCGAGATCTCAAAGTTCTTCTCTTCGCACCCGGCCTACATGATCACGCAGCTGCCGGGCCTGGTAGCCGCGCTGATCGCCCTGCAGGGCAAGCTGGAGCGAATGCCGTTCGACATGCCGCACGCCAAGACCGAGCTGGTGGGCGGGCAGTTCACCGAGTATTCCGGCCGGCTGCTGGGCTTTTT
>CAZJUL010000206.1:0-3081 GCA_964549095.1 uncultured Elusimicrobiaceae bacterium | reverse complement strand
TGCTGGCGATAGACATGGAGCTGGTGGTGGGCGCGGCCCTGATAAGCGCCGTGTTCCTCGGCGGCTCGCTCGGGCTCGGCGGCCTGGCGGGCCTGCTGGTCTTCCTGCTCAAGACGCTGGCTATAGTCTTCCTGCTGACGGTGCTGCGGATACTGATGGGCCGCATCCGCATCGAGCAGATGGTGAAGTTCTGCTGGCAGATCCTGGCCCCGCTGGCGCTGGCGCAGATACTTTTCAACATCTTCCTCAAATTCAAACTAGGCTGACACAGGAGACCGCTTTATGGCAATGAAACCCGGCAGAGCGCTTCACGAAGTCCTCAGGCACCTGTTCGTGCCCAAGGCCACCTCCAACTATCCCTTCGAAAAAGCCGTGGTGGACCCGCGCTACCGCGGCCGCATAGCCTTCGAATCGGACAAGTGCATCGGCTGCCAGATCTGCGTGAAGGTCTGCCCGGCCAAGGCCATAGCGATAAAGCTTTCCGCCGAGCAGCCCGCGCCCAAGCCGGCCGCCGAAGGCGCCGCCCCCGTCCCGGCCAAGAAGAAGTTCGACTGCATAATGAGCCTGGACCACTGCATCTACTGCGCGCAGTGCGTGGAATCCTGCCCCAAGAAAGCGCTCGTCTCCACGCAGGACTTCGAGCTGGCGCACACGGACAGGAAAGCCCTTATCCTCCACTACAAATAGCGCCCCCGCGGCGCGCGGCAGAACAGGAGCCGTCCCCGGCTCCTGTTTTTTTGTATCATTAAAGATATGACGCAGAAGGACGCGGCCGCGAACATCGAGGATTCGGTAGTCTGCCTGACGGACGCGTGCAATTACCGCTGCATCTTCTGCTCGCGGCGCGGGACCCCCTGCGCGCACAGCCCCGCCCTCATAAAAGAAATAATAAAGAAGTTCCCGGACAATGTCTGCTTCGAGGGCGGCGAGCCGATGCTGGCCAAAGACCTCGGCGGGTGGGTGGCTTTCGCCAAAGAGCGGGGGGTGAAGGACATCATCCTGGTCACCAACAGCTTCGGGCTGGACAAGCCCGAGCCGGTGAAAAAGCTGCTCAAGCTCGGCGTTACGATGTTCAACGTCAATTTCCCGGCGCACAATCCCAAGCTTTACGGCCTGCTGACCGGCACCAACGGGCGGTTCCGGGCGGCCGTCACCGCCGTGAAGAACCTGATACGCACGGCCGGCCCGGAGAAGGTGCGGCTGACGATGGTGGCCAATACCGTGATGGCCGGGTACATGAAGAGCTACGCCGAGTTCCTGGTGAACAATTTCCACGGGCTGTTCTACGTGGAGATGAACATGATCAAGATCCTGGGCGCGGCCGCCAAAAGGACCTGGCTGGTCCCGAAACTTGCCGCGCTGGAGCCGGGCCTGCTGGAAGCCTTTTCCGTACTGGAGAAGGCGAAGGATGCCGGGCTACGAAGACCACGCCATAGACACGAGGCTCCTGATAAGCCGCGGCAAGCCGGCCACACAGGAGAAAGGCCACGCCGCGCCGTGCCGCGCCTGCACGCTCAAGAAGATCTGCCCCGGCCCCAGGAAGGACTACCTGAAACTTCACGGCCCGGCCGGGCTGGTACCCTCAAAAAAAGACCCCGCCCCGATAATCGCCAAAACCCGCAAGCTCTGGCTCTCAGGCCGCTGAGACCTCAACGGACCTCCGGCGGTGCGCCGGAAGCGTCAGGAATTTTTTTTGAGGAACCGGATCGGCAGCCCCCCGGCTTTTATCCTTTTCTCCAGCAGGCCGCCCTTCTTCGCGAAATAGACGAAGGCCCCGCGGTGGCCTTCCCAGACCAACTCGCGGTAATTGTCCAGCGCCCAGGCCAGGACGGGGTGGGCGGGGCCGCCCCGCCGCCGCTCCTCGTATTCCCAGTGCAGGGCTATGAACATTTCCGGCGGCTCCTGCGCCAGCGCGGCCAGCAGGCGCCGCGACAACTGGGCGCGCCGCGGACCGGACAGCAGGTGCGCGTTATAGAACAGCCCGGCGGGGGGACGCAGGCCGCTGGCGAAATAAAGGCCGGGCTGCGTGCCCCAGGCGTAAAAAGACTCTCCCGGCCGCAGGAGTTCTTTCAGGTCCCTGCCGACCCTGTCGGTGAAGGCGAACTCGTCCCCGAACTTTCTCCGCGACCAGTCTTCGGCGGACAGGGTGAAATACGGGAGCTGGGCGCCCAGCAGGACGGCGGCCAGCAGCAGCCCGGACGCGGCCGCCAGCCGCGGGATACGGCTGGACAGCGAGAGCGCCGGCGTTTCAAGGGCCCACGCCCCGGCCACGGCCAGGAAGGGCAGCCAGAGCTGGTAATACTGCGTATAGAACCAGCCGGGAAGAGCCACGGCGGCCTGCACGCCCAGCAGCCAGCCGAGCAGCAGCAGCGGCTTCCCGCGCGGGTTTTTATAGAGCGCGGCTGCCAGCCCGGCCGCGCCGGCGAGAAAAAGCAGCGCCAGGTGGGCTACCGGCAGCAGCCCGCCGTCGGGAATGATGTCCGGCCCGAAGGAGCGGAGCAGGCTGGCGAGGACTCCGCCCGTGGAGGTGACATAAGACCGCTGGTAAGCGAGCAGGTCGCTTACCGCCTCCCACTGGCCGGTCAGCCGGGCCAGGGCGAATAGCAAAATCCCGGAAAAGAATACGACGCCGCAAGCGATCAGCGGGCCCTTCAATGGAAACCGCGAAGCGGGGGAAAACGCGCGAACGCGAATAATATGCGCGGCCAGCAGCGCGAACATTATGGCCAGCGAATTCTGCTTGAACAGGGCGGCAAGAGTAAAGAGCGCCCCCAGCGCGGCGGCCTTCCGCGGCGGCAGGTCCTCCCCGTCCCTGCAGCCCAGCAGCAGCGCGAAGCCGGCGGCCGCGAACAGGTTGATAAAGGCCTCGGTGTTCGGCTGGTTCGCCCAGAGCTGTATATCGCCGGAAATGAGGGTCCAGAACCCCCCCGCCCAGATCCCGGTCCTGAGGCGCCCGCCCGCCAGGAAGCCGGCGTAAAACACGGCGATAAGCGTCAGGACGGCGCACGAAATATTCAGGGCGAAGACGGAGAGGGGATTATAGCCGAACAGGTACTGCGCCGCGGCGTACGCCCAGAAGAC
>CAZJUL010000205.1:0-5458 GCA_964549095.1 uncultured Elusimicrobiaceae bacterium | reverse complement strand
GTCGGTCAGTTGCACGGCCCCGCCGCAATACCCGAAGACGCTGCTCGTGATAGTGCTCAGGCTGATGGTGTTATTGCTTGCGCCGCCGGTCAGGTGCGCGCCCGCGCCCACGTAGCCCGCCGCGCACCCGCCGGTCCCCAGGTTGGCGATATAGCTCTGTGTGATCGTATTGGAGGAAACGCCGTTAAGGTACAGCGCGGCGCCATAGCTGTTCACGAGCGTGCTGGTCACGGTGCTGAAGGAAACGGTCGTGCCGGAGCCGTTGAGCCGCAGGCCCACCGCCGACTGCACCGTTATGCTTGAGAAAGAAACCTCGCTGTAGCTGGAGATAGAGATCCCGGCCGTGTAGATCTTCCCCCCGGACACGATGTTCACGCTTGAGACGGTCACGGCGGACGAAGAGGCCCTGATGCCGTACTGCACGCTGTTCGTAGAGATTATGTTTATCCCCAGCACGCTCACGCTGTCATTAAACACCTGGAAGGCCGCCGTGGAGAACGCGGGCGGATTCACTAACGGCGCGGAGCTGACGAACGTCGGGTCCGCCATTATCTTCAGCCGGTAGCCGTTGTTCGCGAAATTGCGCACCGTAACCTGTTCGGAATAGGTTTCCGCGTCCCGTATTACCACGCAGGCGGTGGTGCTCAATACCGCCGATATGGAATTTACCGCCGCCTGTATGGATGAATACTGATATCCGGACTTTGCCACCTCCCTGGTCGCGTTGACCCCACAGCCCGCCGGGGCCTCTCCGAAAGTAAAAGTGCTTGTGGAGTATAACTGGGACCAGTCGCCGGCCCGGTCCCGGGCTTTGGCGACCACGGTGTAGCTGGACCTGCTCACCCAGGATGGAACAGACTCATAGGTCCAGTTATTGGCGTCGACTCCGGCGTCCAGCCACAAGGGTCCCGCAGCCCAGGCGGAACCGTTCCAGTAAAGACCATCAGACAATCTCTGTATGCTCAGCTGCGCGCTGGAGACCGAGACATCGTCGAAGGCGGTGCCGGCTACCGCGTCCAGCGCGTATTTGTAGGAATTATCCGGGGGGTCCGCTATGCCGACCGCGGGCGGGGTGGCGAGCGCCTGGTACTTGGAGAGGTAAATATCTTCCTCGGAGTTCGCGGCAAGGGAAAGGGTGCCGACGGCGTAGACAGCGCCGTTCCCGTCCGTGGCTATGCCCGCCCCCCTGTCCACCGTAACCCCCGGCCCGTCTACAGTGAAGGACGACTGGAACACCAGCGCCGTATTGAACTGGGCCGCCCAGATGTCGCCGTCGCCCTCTGGAGAGGTGCCGGAGAGGAAGACGCGGCCCTTCTCGTCGGCGGTTATGGAGTACATCTCGTCGACCAACGCGCTCGCGCCGTACACCGTAGAGGACACCAGGGCAAGATAAGCGTCGTATTTTCCCAGCCAGATATTCCAGTTTTCCGCCGAGCTCTCTACCTCGCCGGCCACGAACACATCCCCGTCCCCGTTCACGGCCACCCTGCTCCCGTAATCGTCCGAGGCGGCCAGCGGGCCGTTGAAGGTGGCGGAGCTTTCCAGGACCAGCGCGGGATCGTACCTGCCCACCCAAAGGTCGTTGCCGGTGCCCGAGTTCTCCACCATGCCGGCCGCGTACACGGTGCCGTTGGAGGCGACCGCTATGCCGTAGGCGATGTCCGAATTATTGGCCGTCCCTGTTACAGTGGCGGTGGCCTGCAGGACCAGGGAGGAATCGTATTTCCACAGCCAGAGATGGCCGGCCGCAATGCCCGCCGCGTACACGGCACCGCCCTGGCCGGGGGCCACGGCCCAGGCCCGTTCGTCCCCGTCCGGCTGAGCGCTGAAAGAGGCCGTCGCCAGCAGCACGAGCGACGCATTGTATTTGGCCACCAGCATGTTGTTGTTCAAGACATTATTGGGCCTGTACTCGTTCACGTAACCGGCCGTATAGATGTTCCCCGAAGCGTCAGCGGCCACGGCCTGGGCCCCGTCATAAGAATACACCGGCCCGTCGAAGGACGCCGAGGACTGCAGGACCAGGGAGGAATTGTATTTGCCCACCCAGGCGTTCTGTCCTCCGCAGTTCTGGTTTACGATACCCGCCGCGTATACGCTGCCGTCGGGGCCCACCGCCGCGCCCCAGCCCTGGTCAGTGGAGGAGGCGCCCGTTGAATTGAACGAAGACGAAGACTGCAGGACCAGCGAGGGATCGTAGACGCTGAGGTTCAGGTTGCCTCCCCCGCAGATCTCGCTGATATCGCCGACCGCGTACACCGCGCCGGCCGCGGCCGCTATGCTTCTGCCGTAATCCCCCCCGTCCCTGTTGCCGTTGATCGTGACCGAGGACAGCAGCGCCAGCGAAGAGTCATATCTCCCTACCCAGATATCGGCGGTCGTGGTCACATTCACCATGTAACCGGTCACGTACAGGTTCCCGGACCCGTCCGAGCTGATCCCGTACGCCTGGTCCTGTCCGTTGGCCGCGCCGTTAAGCGTGGAGGATGCAAGCAGGACCAGCGAGGAGTCGTATTTGGCCACCCAGATATCGTTGGCCACAAAGCCGTTTATGGTGCCTCCCACATAGATGCTCCCGCCCATGACCGTTACGCCGTAGAAACTGTCGGCATTATTGGACCCGGTATAGGTGGTGGAGGCCAGCAGGACCAGAGAGGAGTCGTATTTCGCCACCCAGGCGTTTAGGCCGCCGCCCGTGAGCTGCTGCAGCATGCCCGCCGCGTAGACGGTCCCGTTGTCGTCCAGGGTAATAGCCGCGCCATAGTCCACGCTCCCGGAGTCCCCGCCTATCGAGGTTGACGACAGGAAGACCATGGAGGAACTGAATTTCCCGATCCAGTTCCTTGCGCGGCCGGACCAGTAATTCCCTATCACGAACACGTTCCCGCCCGCGTCCACCACTATGGCGTGGCCCCTGTCCCAGAAGGAATCCCCGTTAACGTTGAACACCGTAGAAGACACGAGGACCAGCGAAGGGTCGTATTTGGCCACCCACAGGTTGGAGTCGGAGTTCGCGCCCGTCAGGTAGATACTCCCCGCTCCGTCTATGGTTATCGGATTGCCGTAATCGCCGCCTGTCGTTATTCCGGCTAGGGTTATGGAGGACTGCAGTACCGCCGCGGAATTATATTTTCCGACCCACGCGTCATATGAGCCGGAAGCGTTCGGAACGCTCCCCGCCGCGTACGCCACGCCCGTGGTGGTATTGACGGCCACGCCGTAGGCCGCGTTGTGCGCCTGGCCGTCGCCGCTGGCGGAAACTGAGCCTCCTGGAGTAAGCGCGAAAGCGCAGGCGCCCGCGGCGAGGAACAGGAATGAAAAAATGCCGCAGGCCCTGAAAGCCTTCAGCGCTCCGCCCGGATATTTATTTGCAAACCGGCCCATACGCATAATATAACACGCGTTCCGCAAAGAAGCACTAAATAATTGTTAAATATTTATCAAATGTGGCAGCCGTGCTTCCCCCTAACCATGTCCTGCTCAATAGTATACGGGGCAGGATACTGAAAGTCAATATATGAATGAAAAATTTACAATTCAGGCCGCAACGGCCGGCGACAAGAGGCTTTGATCAAAAGGCGTCTGCCGTTCATTGCTCCCGGCTTTTTCCGATACCGGCCGGCAAAAGGGTATAATATTTCAGGAAAACCATACGGAAAGGAACGCACCATGCCCAAGAAACTCACGGTTTATCTCAGCGGCCCGATAATGGACGAACACGCCGGCCACGCGCGTGAATGGCGCAAGCGGGCAAAGGCCCTGCTCGGGAAACATTTCGAGATCCTCGACCCGATGAGGCGGAACTTCCGGGACAGGGAGGTGGACTCGTCCAACGAGATAGTCGAGTTCGACCTGCAGGATGTTACTACCGCGGACATCATCCTGGTCAACTACAACCGCCCCAGCATAGGGACCAGCATGGAAGTCTTCCATGCCTCGCATAACCTGCGAAAGTTCGTGGTGACCTTCTCCCCCCTGACCTTCAAGGACTGCAGTCCGTGGATGATACGCTACAGCACCAAGATCCTGCCTTCCCTTGAAAAGGCCTGCGAATACACCATAACGCATTTCGTGGCGAAGAACCGGTAGGCCGACCTGCCGGAAAAGAAGAAGCCCCCGCCCGGGGGCTTTTTTTGTGTGGACGGACCCGGCGGCAGGCTCAATCTTCCGGCGGGGCGGTGAGTTCGGCGGCCGCCTCTATCCCGGCGGCGGATTCGGTGAGGATGCCCATCTTCAGGTAGACCGGGCGGATGTTTTCCTTCACTTCGCCTAGGCGGCCGTAAAACGCGGCCGCGCCGGCTATGGACATCACGCCGCTTATGAGTATGGCGGCGGGCGCGCCCAGGTGGGTGGCCGTCCAGCCGGCCAGCAGGCTGCCGAAAGGCGCCAGCCCCATGAAGGACATCGTGTAAAAAGACATCACCCTGCCGCGCATATTGTTGGCCACGATGGTCTGGATGATGGTATTGCTGACGGCCATCTGCGTTATCATACCGAAGCTGGCCGTTGCGATGAAGACGGCGGCGGGGGCGAAGTTCCGCGTCAGCGACAGCGCTATGAGCCCCAGGCCGAAGAGCGCCGCGGCCTGCGGGATCTTTTTCTCCAGCCCGGCCACGCTCTTGCGGGAAGCCAGGGCCAGCGCGGCGGTGAGCGCCCCGATACCGGAGCAGGCCATCAGGAAACCCAGCGTGCGCGGCCCGCCGCCCAGCGTCTCCTTGGCGAAGATCGGCATGAGCACGGTGTAGGGCATGGCGGTCAGGCTGGCCAGGGCCAGCAGGAGTATGATGTATTTTATGGGCGGAGAGCTGAAGGTGTAAGCCAGCCCTTCCCGGAGCGGCCGGAATATTTCCGCGGGGCCCGGCTTCGGTTTCGCGGGTTTAAGGTCCATCGAAAGCAGCGCGTAGATGACGGCCAGGTAGCTGAGGCCGTTCAGCAGGAAGCACATCCCTTCCCCCACCAGGCTTATCAGTACGCCCGCGATGGAAGGGCCGATGAGCCGCGCGGAATTGAACATAGAGGAATTAAGGGCTATCGCGTTGCCGATGTCCTCTTTCTTTTCCACCATCTCTATGACGAAGGCCTGCCGTACCGGCATATCGAAAGCGTTCACTATGCCGATAAAGGCGCTGAGCGCTATTATATGCCAGACCTGTATCCGGCCGGACAGGACCAGCGCGGCCAGGATGAACGCCTGCAGCATCGCCAGCAGCTGCATCACGATGATTATGCGGTGCTTGTTGAAGCGGTCCGCGGCCACGCCGGCGAACGGCGCCAGGAGGAAGGTCGGGATCTGCGCCGAAAAGCCCACCACACCCAGCAGCATGGCGGAGCCGGTGAGCCGGTAGACCAGCCAGCTCATCGCCAGCGTCTGCATCCAGGTGCCGATAAGCGAAACGCCCTGTCCGCAGAAGAAGAGGCGGTAATTCCTGTATTTGAAGGCCCGCAGGAGCAGGGCCAG
>CAZJUL010000204.1:1771-5482 GCA_964549095.1 uncultured Elusimicrobiaceae bacterium | reverse complement strand
GGTGCTGATAACTTTTTCCAACTACCTGCTGGCCGCCGACCGGTTCGTTTCCGTGCTGTCCACCTTCACCATAATCGCGGCCGCCTTCGTCATCTCCGTGATGGGGATAGGGCTGGGGTCGCTGTTCCCGGATTTCAGGGTGGAGAACATACACCAGCTGGAATCCTCCTACGGCGGCTTCATCTACATGGCCTGCGCAATGGGCTACCTCACCCTGATCGTCGGCACGCAGGCCTGGCCGGTGCAGATGCATTTCGCCGAGCGGTTCGGCCGGGCCCACCCGTGGGACTGGCGCGGCGTGGCCGTTTCCTCGGCCGGGTTCGTATTGATAAACGCGGCGGCCGTCATAATACCCTGGAAGCTGGGGCGCAGGAACCTGGAGCGGTACGACATATGAAGAACTGGTTTAAGGGCTGGCTGCTGCTTGCCTCCGCGCTGATCTTACAGGGCGCCGCTTTCGCCGGCCCTGACGGCGCCGGGAAATATTACGGGAAATTCTACGCCTCCGGGCCCGCCTCAAAGAACCAGTTCGCGCTGACCTACGACGACGGTCCCGGCTATATTACCCTGGACCTGCTGGAGCTGCTGAAAAAATACGGGGCCACGGCCTCGTTCTTCATGACAGGCAGCTCGGTGCGGGCCAGCCAGGCCAAAACCGCGAAGGTAGCCGCCGGCGGGCACCTTATAGGCAATCACACCGACCTGCATAAGAATTATTTCAAGATCGGCGGCGCCCCGGACCGGGAAAAGGCGCTTGAAAAAGAGCTGGATAAAGCCGCGGAGTCCATAGTGAAGGCCGGGGGGAAGCGCCCGGAATTCCTGCGCATGCCTAATGGTTACGACAGGGACTGGGTCCGGAAGGTGGCCGCCCGGAAGGGCTATGTGCTGGTGAACTGGGGGTACGGCAGCGACTGGACCCGCGTCCCCGAGGACAAGATGACCGCCGAATACCTCAAGAACCTCAAGCCGGGCGCTATACTGCTGCTGCACGACGGCGGGGGGAAAAGCCGGGAGAAGACGCTGCGCATTTCGGAAAAGCTGCTGCAGGAAGCGGCCAGGAAAGGCCTGAAAGCGGTGGCCCTGGACGAATTGCTGGACATGCGCCGGCAGGTCTCAAAAACCTGTGTTCTCACGAGCATGAGGGTTCGAGTCCCTCCTTGCCCAGGGATTTATGACAGAAGGCAGAATAAAAGTCCTCATTATCGACGATAACGAACCCTTCCTGGCGTATATCAAGGAAGCCTTCGAGGACGACTTCGACCTGACCATCTTCCAGGACGGGGCGGAAGGCGTCGCCTGGGCCAAAGAGAACCTCCCGGACATCCTGCTGCTGGACGTGAACATGCCGGGGCTGTCCGGCATGGAGGTCGTGAAGAAGCTGTCGGCCAATTCCGAGACCAGGCGCATCCCCATACTGGTCATCTCGGCCACGGATTACAACAAGGGGACGGAAAGCCTCTTCCGGCGTGAAAAGAACGTGAAAGGCTTCCTGACCAAGCTGGCGCCGGTCAGCATGATAAAGGAAGCTGTACTTCAGGGCGTGAAGGACGCGCGTGACACCTATGAATGACACCAGGAACAAAGTCCTTATAGTGGACGATAATCCCGATTACCTCCGGCTGATGGAGATGGCCCTGGAGGGCGATTATAATATCGTTACCGCCCCCGACGGCACGGAGGGGATGGAAAGGGCCAGGAAAGATAAGCCCGACCTCATCCTTCTCGACGTGATGATGCCCGGCGTTTCGGGCCTGGACATGCTGCACATGCTGCTGGCCGACAACGAGACGTGCCGCATCCCCGTCATTTTCGTGACGGCCAGCCAGTTCGACGAATCCACCGAGATGGCCTTCAAGGTGGAGATGAACGTGAAAGGCTTCCTGAAAAAACCCTGCGCCGCCGAAGCCCTGCGCAAAGAAATCCGCAACAATCTGCCGAAAAAAGCTGCTAATTAAAAGACCGTCCGCCTTAGGCGGACGGTCTTTTAGTATCAAGCATTGGGGGACACCTTGCGGCAAATGCTGGAGGTCTCAAGCATTGGGGGACACCTTGCCGCAAGGTGTCCCCGTTTCTTATGTGTACGGGATGCTTATCCTGGTGGGTTCCGGCTTGGGTTTCCAGCGGAATTCCGACTCCTGCAGTTCCACGCCGATCTGGACCAGCTCCTTGATTATGCAGGTGACCGGTATGGAGAAGATGATGCCCCAGATGCCGCCTATGGTGCCGCCGGCCATCAGCGCGAACAGTATGATGGCGGGGCTCAGCTCCACCGCTTTTTTCATTATGTAGGGCTGGATGAACCAGTCGTCCAGGAACCTTATTGCGCCGAAGAAGATGAGGATCTTGACGATCGGCAGGAAGGTGCCGTACTGGAAATAGGCCACCAGCGAAGAGACTATGGCGCCCACGGCCGCGCCAAGATACGGCACCAGGCTGGAAAAGCCGATCAGTATCGCTATGAAGCCGGCGTAGTTCAGGTCCAGCCATACCAGGCCGAAGAAAGTGATCAGGAAGATGATGAAGGCCTCGGTGATGATGCCCCGCAGGTAATTGCCCAGCGAGCCGTCTATCCGGGAAGTGATGTGCAGTATTATCTCGGTGTGCTTCGACGGCAGGTGGTCCAGCAGGTAGTCTATGATGGAGCCGCCGGCTATCAGGAAGAAGAACGCCACGAAGGGGATGATGAAGGCCAGCCCCAGCACCGGCAGGAAGGCGATGAGGTAATGCGGGATGACGCCGAGCAGGTGCTGCAGCTTGTCCTGCAGGTTCAGCGAGGCGGTGAAAGGATAGCTCTCCACCAGCTTCCTGTTCACGTCCAGCACCACGGCCTGGATCTTGTCGGCGTACTGCGGCCAGTCGCGCTGGAAGGTGGCCAGCTCCGACGATAGGAAGTGGAACAGCAGGTAAATTATCAGGGAGATGACCACGCCCACGGTCAGGTAAAGGCCGATGACGGCGTAGGACCTTTTTATGCCCCGGACCTCGAAATACGAGATAATGGGGTTCAGGATATAGGCCAGGGCGGCGCTGAGGATGAAAGGGAAGACGGCCGCTTTGGCCAGCACCAGCAGGTACGCGAACCCCAGCACTATCAGCGCCGGTATCACGAACTCCCTGAAATTCCTTTTGCCGTGTACGGCTTCGCTCATAGCTTTTCCATCGAGGCGCGCAGCCTGGCCGACAATATCCTGGCCAGCTGGGTGGCTATCACCACGCCTATGACCGGCCTCGCGAACAGCAGCGTTTCCAGCTTGATCTTGAAGAGCATGAAGACCTTGGTGTCTTCCAGCGCGTAGGCCGTGGCGGTCCTGGGCATTTCCTCCAGCAGGGCCATCTCGCCGAAGAATTCTCCCGGCCGGACTTCGGCCAGGATGTCGCTCTTCTCCGTAGCCGCGTCGGTCCGCGCCAGCGCTATCTTGCCGGAGAACACTATGAAAAAGGCCCTGCCGATGTCGCCCTGGGTGAAAATGGTCTCGCCCTTGAGATAGGTCCTTTCCTGCAGGCTCTCCAGGATATGGATGAGGTTGCGCTTTTTAGTGCCCTCGAAGAGCGGGATGCCTTTGAGGAAGTCGATCTTTTTGAGGATCTCCTCGTCGTAAAGGCTGTTGAGGATGTTTAATAGTTGCATTGTGGTTTACCGTTCTTTCAGCGTTGGGGATGGGCGGTTATTCGCCCTTGTTCCTGGAGAAGAAGCCGTAAAAAGTCCTGGCC
>CAZJUL010000204.1:0-1761 GCA_964549095.1 uncultured Elusimicrobiaceae bacterium | reverse complement strand
CCAGCCGGCCGAGATGCCGTTGGTGACGGTCTTTATGCCGTTCACTATCGGGTCCAGGGCCGTCAGCTTGCTGTCCGCGTTCAGGGCCAGGAATTCCACGGCCTGGGCGGTATGCCTTATCTGCGCCAGGGTCAGGACGGCCTGCACCACGAGCGCCACGAAAGCCAGCGTCACGATCACCGCGCACACTATCATTATCGTCTGCATTATGGCCCCTTTGAAACCTGTTTATCGGCGGCGGCCCCGGGCCTCCGCCCTGCTAAAAGTATATAAAATTTTAGCCGGTTAACAAACCGGCCGGGCGCTTCATTTCTTCAGTATGCGCCGCTCCAGGACCTTCACCCGGGACAGCAGCACGGCGTTGTCGAAGGGTTTGGTAAGGTAGTCGTCGGCCCCGGTGTCGTAGCCCTGCACCTGGTCCTCGGCGAAAGCCCTTATGGTGAGCATCAGCACCGGCATGGTCCTGTGCCGCTCGTCGGTCCTGATCCGCTTCAGCACCTCGAAGCCGTCCATCTCCGGCATATTGATGTCCAGCACGGCCAGGTCGGCGCCTTCGGACTGCAGCCGCTCCCAGGCCAGCAGGCCGTTCTCTTCGGCTATCACCTCGTAGCCCGCGCCGGTCAGCACTTCCACCACCAGCGTCCTGAATATGGTGTCGTCGTCGGCGACCAGAACTTTCATAGATACCCCGCTATTCCCCGCCTTTATACGTATAGCCCGTTCCGTAAACGGTCCTGATATTCTTTCCGTAGGGCCCCAGCTTGCGCCGCAGGGTCTCCACGTGCTTGTCGATGGTCTCGCAGTTCACCTCGCCCGACTTTTCCCGCCAGAGCTCCTCCATCAGGAAGGTGCGCGGCACCACCTCTTCCTCTTTCGACAAAAGCATTGAAAAGATGTCGAACTCCTTCGGCGTCAGGTTCTCCACGGCCTTTTCTTTTTTTGACTTGAAGCCCGTTTTCACCGTCCGCTTAAGCCTGTCTATCTCTATGTCGCCGCCCTTGGAGACCAGCACGGTCCTCGCGGCGTTCAGGCTGGGCAGGAGGCGCCTTATATGGGCTTTGGTCTTGGCCAGCAGCACCTTTTCGTCTATGTCCGTGGTTATGAAATCGTCCGCGCCGCTTTCCAGGAAGCCGGAGATCAGCGCGTTGCTGGTCTTGCCGTAACCGCTGAAAACTATGACCGAGAGGTTCTTCCTGCTTCCCAGCAGGGCGGCCAGGTCCCGGGGGGCGGCCATGCCGGGGGCGCCTATTTCCGCGAAAATAAGGCCCCAGCTGTCCGGCGGCTGTTTAAGCGTCGGCAGGTTCAGGAGCTGTACGGTCTGGATAGCTTCCCGCGAGAACAGGTTATGCCACCTGAGAGAGGTTTCCTTGTCCGCTGTCGCTATCCAGATTATAAACTTCGTCATGTTTTAAGCATTGGGGACACACCTCGCGGCGAGGTATGTCCCCGGCTCTGAGAGTCGGTTTGGACTATTCTACAATATTTAACAAAAACTTCGTTATTTCTTCGGGATTAGGGGGGATTTTTACCCTATACTATCATTATTATATGGAACCGACCAATACCAACAGCTTCGCCCGGTTAATGACCGCCCTTCTCTGCCCGGCGGTTTTCCTTTTCGTTCCCGCCCCGGCCGCTTACTGCTCCATAAGCTCCGGCTCCGACTATGAACTGACGGAATCGGCTAGAGACAACGGCGGCGGCTCCTACGCTTCCGGCGGCGAGTACCTCTCCCGGGGCTCCGTGGCGCCGGCCAGCCTG
>CAZJUL010000203.1:0-5548 GCA_964549095.1 uncultured Elusimicrobiaceae bacterium | reverse complement strand
CTGGCTAATTTTCCTGCCATTACTAACGATAACCAGCATTATGTTTACTACAATTTCAAAGGTAGACGCTCCCTTTCCATTTTATATAATACAGATATGGGTTCCAGACTAAATAAATATCCTTCCAGACTTAACCACGAGGAACTGGACTGGCTCCGTCTTTCTCCCGCACAACGGATGATCGAGTCGGCTAAGCTCTGGAAGTTTTACCTGGCGATAGGAGGGAAACTTGACTCTCAGCCCGATCCTAAAAGTCCTTTCAACTTTCCGAAAACAAAAAGTTAAATCCCTGCTTATAGGCGGGCAGGCTTGTATCGTATACGGCGCCGCGGAATTCAGCCGTGATTCCGATTTTGTTGTGCTGGCTTCCCCGGGAAATCTTAAGGCGTTGGCCGCCGCTTTTAAAGTATTAAAAGCTGTCCCGGTGTATTATCCCGAATTGACGATCCCGTACCTGCTCAAGGGCCACGCCTGCCATTTTCGCTGCGGCGCGCGCGGGGTGAAGGGTTTGCGGGTTGATATCATGTCTAAACTGAAGGGTTGCGATGTTTTTGGGAAACTTTGGGCCCGGCGCAACCGCGTGAAAATCTCAGGGTTGGGCGCGGTAAACATAATCTCGCTTGAAGATCTTGTCCAAAGCAAAAAAACCCAGCGTGATAAGGACTGGCTTATGCTAAGCCGCCTTGTGGAAAATGATGTTTTTATAAATGAAGGCTCCGGTTCCTCCGCCAAAGTCAGTTGGTGGCTTGCCCAATGCCGGGTGCCGGAAACGCTGGCGCGGCTTTGCGCTGATCATCCGCGGCAGGTCCGCGGAGGCATTGCGCGCAGGCCCCTTTTACGCGAAGCTGTAAAAAATAATTTAAAAAAGCTGTCTGGTCTGCTCAAAAAAGAAGAAGCCGCAGAAAGGGCAAAAGACTTAAGCTACTGGCTTCCATTAAAAAAAGAACTGGAAAACCTCCGTCTTTCCCGGGAGCGATAGGCAGCGGATTCCCGCACTTCCTGATTTTCAAGCTCGATACAGTGTTTAGGAAGATAGGAAGCAGCGTCCCCTCTCACCTCCGTATTAAAATCATTGTGTGAAGCGGCCGTCAGGGCTTTTTCACCGGGGCCTTTATCTTCGCCAGGGCCTCTTCGGCCCATTTGCCGAGTCCGTCCTTGTCGGCCTGCCTGATGGTTTCCAGTACGGGGACCGCGGCCGCGGCGGCCGGGCCTATGCCGCCCAGGGCGTCGATAATATAAACATCGGCCTTGGCCTTGAGGCTCTCCAGCAGGGGCGCAACGGCGGCCTCCGCCTCGGGGCCCAGCTTGCCGGCCACGTCAGCGGCCGCCGCGCAGAGCTCCGCGTCGCTACCCTTCAGCAGCTCCACGACCGCCGGCACCGCCGCGGGACCTATCCGCGCTATCGCGCTCTCGGTAATGTCGTAGGGTTCCGGGTCCAGGGGATTGTCGTAGCCGCGGTTTTTCATCTCTTCCCTGAATTTCACGACCAGCGCGAACATAGCCGGAACCGCCCGGGCCGCCTGCGGGCCGATATTTCCCAGCGCGTTCGCGGCGGCCAGGCGGGAATCGTCGGATCCGTCCCCCAGCGCTTTAATGAGCGCCGGGATGGCCTCTGTCACCGGGGGATCCATAACGCCCAGCCTGTTGGCGGCCGAAGTGTGGAAGCTCTCCTCTTCGTTCTGAAGCAATTCCATCAGCACCGGCACGCCCTCTCTGCGGGCCGGGTCTATCTCCGCCAGCGCCTCGGCGGCGCAGCTGCGGATGACAAGGTCGCCGTCTTTCAGCAGCCCGATGAGCCCCGGGACCGCCTCTTTGGCGGCCGGGCCTATGGCGCCCAGCACGTCTATGGCGGTCCTGCGGACTTCTTTATTTCCGTCCTTCAGCGCGGTTATAAGCGCCGGGACCTGGCCAGGCACCCCCGGCCCTATGGCCACCAGGGCCTGTGAAGGGTAGGAACTGAATTCCTCGTCGCTCTCCCTCAACATTTTCATCAGGGCCGGGAAAGCGTCTTTCGCCCCGGGCCCTGTCTGCTCCAGCGCCTGGACCGCGGTCTTGCGGATGTCCTTGTCGGCGTCTTCCAGCAGCTTGATGAACTCCGGCACCGCCGCCGGGCCGAGCGTTCCCAGCGCCATGTCGGCGGAACGCCTGACTCTTTCGCTGTCGTGTTTGAGCAGCCGTATCAGTTCCGGCAGCGCGGCTATCGCCGGCGGGCCTATATTCCATAGAGCACTGGCGGCCGTCTCGACTATTTGTTCGTCGCCGTCCTTCAGCAGCGCTATCAGCGGCGGCACGGCTTCGGGGCCGATATCCGCCAGCGCCCGGCCGGCTGCGTCGCGGACGAATTCTTCCCGCTCCCTGACCGCCGCGATCAGGGCGGGGACAGCGTCCTTTCCTTCCGGGCCCAGGGCCCCCAGCGCGTCGGCGGTTACGCTGCCGATCAGGGCGTCTTCGTCCTTCAGTAATTCCGTCAGCGCCGGCAGGGCGCCTTTCGCTCCCGGGCCGATGGCTTTGAGCGCGTCAACGGCCGCCCGCCGGACGGCCTGGTCGCCGTCTTTGAGAGCTTCCGCCAGCGCGGGCACGGCGGCTTTAGCCGGCGGGCCGATCTTTTCAAGGGCTTCAGCGGCGGCCGTCCTGGAAGCCTGGCCGCCGAGCGCTTCCACGAGCGCCGGCACGCCCTCCGTTTTAGACGGATCTATCTTTGCCAGCGCGCAAGCGGCCGAAGCGCGGACCTTTTCCTTTTTGTCCCGCAGCAGCTCCAGCAGCGCCGGCACGGCCTCTTTTGCGTGTTCACCCATCTCCCCGAGCCCGTCAGCGGCTCCCGCGCGTGCGGCTTCTTCGCCGTCCTTGAGCAGGGCTGTCAGGGCCGGCAGCGCCGTTTCCGCGATCGGGTTCATGGCGCCCAGGGTCCTGGCGGCACCGCCGCGGAGCGCGGGATCAGGGTCCCGCAGCAATTCCGTTATAGCCGGCACCGCCTCCTCTCCCATGATCGGGAGCACGTCCGCCGCCGCTTCGCGAACGACGCCCCCGCAGTTCCTGAACCATTTCATGACGGCCGCCAGCGCTTCGGGCCCCTTGTCTTTGAGCGCGAACGCCGCGGACCGGCAGGTCTTGCTCTCGCAACCCTTCAAAAGCTCCGCCAGTTCCGGAACCGTACTCTGCGCCAGCGGGCCCGCTTCGTCCCCGGGTTCAAAGCTGCCGTATTTCCGCGCCAGCAGCTCCGATATGTGTGCGGCTGCGGCGGCGTCATAATCCGCGTCTTCGCCCGCGGGAGACGGAGCGTCCCCCTCCGCGGGGTTTTCCGGTTCCGGCCGCTCTATGGCGTTCAGCGCGTCGGCGGCGGCTATGCCGTCGGCCCCGTTAAGGAGTTCTTTCAGTGCGGGCACGGCGTCTTTCGCCGCCGGGCCCATTTCTTTCAGCGCTTCAGCGGCGGCGTCCCGGACCCTCGGGCTGTCGTGCCTGAGCAGGGCCGCTATGGCGGGCACTTCCTCTTTCCTCGCCGGGCCTATCTTCGCCAGGGCGCTCTTCGCGGACGAGGTGATGTTCCAGTTCTTCGACTTGAGCGTTTCTATCAGCGCCGGGACCGCGTACCTCGCGGCCGGGCCGATGAGGCCCAGCGCGTCAGCGGAACGGTATGCTACGTGCGGCTCCGGATCCTTAAGCGCGTTTACCAGCGCCGCGCCGGCGCCTTTGGCTGCCGGCCCCATCTTAACCAGCGCGTTCGCGGCGTGCTGGCGGGCGTCCGGGTCCGGGTCCTTCAGCGCCTCCATCAGCGGCGGGATGCCCTTTTCCCCGAAATCCGGCAGCGTGTCTATCGCGGCCCATTTATGAAAAGAGTCGCCGCTTTTTATGACCGAGCGGCATTTCTCCAGCGTGCCGCAGACGGGCTTAGCGTGCAGCGCTCCCGCGCCGGCGTATAAAGAGATAAAAGCCAGGCCGAATAAAATATTTTTCATCAGTCAGGTAACCTCGTCCACCCCGCCCGGGCGGGGTTGTTTTGCCGCAGCCCGCTTACTCCCGGGTGCCGGCCGCATTTTTTGATATTATACCCAAATAAGCGTTCCCCGCAAAAAAAAAAGGCCGGTTTTCGTGCCGGCGTTCTGGAGGACGGCCATAATGTTCCCAAAAATTAATTGACAGGCGCCGTCCCCATTAAATAGACTACGATTTATGAACAGAACTATACGCCTTCTTACCGTCCTTTCCTGCCTGCTGTTTCCGGCGGCCGCGCAGGCCCCCGCGGCCCGCGCCCAATATCAGACCCCCTCTTTGGGGGATACACCGCAGGACTGGGACGCGATAGCGCGGTCTTTCACGCACCTGTTCAAGCTTCACATCCCGGAGGTCGAGACGGCGGACCCCAACCGGTTTTTCAGCAACACCAGCGTCTTCGTGATGACCAAGATGGACAAGACCGGGCATTTCCTGGTGCTCAAGGGCGGCGGCAAATCCGGCTCCGCCTCCGGGAGGCGGAACACCCTGGAAGAGCGCATGAAGTCCGTAACCCTCCTGGAAGACCTCCGCACCTCCGAACGCAAGGACCGCCTCTTCAACAAGAAAACCTGGGTAGTGACGCCGCAGGGAGAGGAGCATCTGAAGAAGCTGCGCCTGCGTTTCCCGAACCTGGCAGCCCGCGTGGGCAAGCTGGTCGCGGCCGCACTGCGCAGGTAGCCTGGCGGCCCAATAAAAAGCCCTCCGCCTGCGCGGAGGGCTTTTTCATTTCAGGCGGGCGTCAGCGGAACGCCATCGTCACCGACAGGCGGTGCGTGGAGCCGAGGTCCGTGTACGGGACCAGCGCGTAGTCGAACGACAGTTTTTCAAGCGCTACCCCCAGGCCGAAGCGCAGTTTGTTCGCGTCGGCGTCGGAGTTCCCGAGCTCGTAGCCCAGGCGGAAGGCCAGCAGCTTGTTGTAGAGCATCTCGCCGCCGGCGCGCAGGTAGCCGTCCTGGTCCGCGGTCTTCACGTAGTCGCAGGACGCGGCGTAGGAGCGCTTTTCACCGGGAAAGGCCCTGTACGCGCCCAGGCGCCAGGTCAGCGGGACGGTCTCGTTCGCGGAGCCGAGCTTCATGGAAGCGCCCAGGTTCTGCAGCGCCAGCCCGACGGTAGCGTGTTGGAACTCGGCCAGGGCGCCGGCGTCCAGCGCGAAGGTGGAGTCTTCGGCGTCCTCGAACAGGCTCGCGTTCGCGAACTTCAGGTTGGCGCCCAGGGCGTATTTGCCGTAGCGCTTCGAGGCGTTGAGCACCCACATCGTGTCGGCTTCCGCCGACACGGTGCGCTGCACCCCGGCGTTGGTGTAGAGCTCCAGGTTCCCGGCGCTGTAATACAGCACCGACGCGGACAGGTCCAGGCCGTACAGCGCCGCCGGCTTGGAGAATGCCAGCACGCCGGTGGAGTCGTCGGCGTAGCCGCTGTGGAAAGCGGCGCCGGCGGCCATCATGCCGGCCGACTGCGCCGGGTTGTAGTAGGCGCCGAACACGTCGCCGGAGGCAGCCGTGTAGGCGTCCCCCATGGCGTTGGCGCGCACCGAAGGCTCGGCGGCCATGAACTCGCC
>CAZJUL010000202.1:0-5583 GCA_964549095.1 uncultured Elusimicrobiaceae bacterium | reverse complement strand
AGGGTAGTTCCCTATATCCTGGCCGGGGGCGGCTGGTATTACACCAGCGTTTCCGCGTCGGGCGGCGGGTCAGAGATCCGTTTCGGTCCCCACGCGGGAGCGGGGGTCGAATACTTCCTGAACGGCAACTGGTCCATCGACGGCTCTTTCCGCTACCTGTGGGCCGACGATATACACGCCCGCGACGCGGAGCACCCGCTGGGCCGGAGTTTCACAGATAAAGGCTTTATGCTGACCGCAGCGCTGAATTATTGTTTTTAAGAATACAGGAATGATACAAGTGAAAGAAAAAAAACAGGATAAGATCAGGGTTTTCCTTGTAGACGACCACCCGATAGTGCGCGAAGGAGTGCGTTCCTACCTGAGCGGCAATTCCATCCTGGTGGTGGGAGAGGCCGCGGACGACAAAGAAACCCTTCGCAAGGTCAGGAAGCTGGCGCCCGATGTCATAGTGCTGGACGTGAGCCTGCCTTCCATGGACGGCGGCGAACTGGCCCGGCACCTGCGGCGGCTGGTTCCAGCGGCCAAGATCATCGCTTTCAGCATACATTCCAGCGAAGAATACGTGGTCCGGATGGCCAGGTGCGGGGTCCAGGGCTACGTGATGAAGGACCAGCCCACGGTGGAACTGCTGGACGCCATCAGGCAGGTATACCGCGGCGGGCTGCATTTCCCGGCCGGCATGACGGACGCTATCCTGGCTCCCGCGCCGAAACCTTCCCCGGACGGGGAGGGAAAAGCGGCGCTTACTGACCGGGAGGCGGAAGTGCTCTCCCTGCTCGCCGAAGGGCTATCGAACAAAGGCGTCGCGGGCAAGCTCGGGATCAGCGTGCGGACCGCGGAAACGCACCGCGAACACCTCTCGCACAAACTCAATATCATGACGGTGGCGGGCCTCACCAAGTACGCCATTCAGCACGGCCTGACCTCTCTGAAGTGACCCAGGGGGAACAATGAAAATATTTGCGAAGGACCTGCTGCCGGGGAAAAAGAATATGCCGGCGCGGCCTGCCGGCGAAAAACGGCGCGCGGAGCTGAAGCGGGAGAGCGCGGTCTCCGTTTCGATCAACGGCCTGGAAGAGCTCTTCCTGACCACTCCGGGGATTTCCCTGGATTCCGTCTCCAGGGCGGTGGCCGGCGAAGCGTGCCGCCTTACCGGCAGCCGGTTGGGCTTTGCGGGCTATACCGATCCGCCCACGGGGCGGCTTATCGCCTCCACGCCCGCCGGGAACCCCGGAAAAAAACGCTCAAAAGTCTGGCTTTTCGCGTCCGCGCAATTCAACGAACTCTGGCTTCGCGTGCTGAAAGAAAACAAGCCCCTGCTGTCAAATTCCGTGTCCCGCAGCCGCGGTCCGGCGGGCCGGCCGGATCCGGGCATAAGGATAGACAGGTTCCTCGGGCTGCCGGTGCTGTCGGGCCGCAAACAGCTGGGCATCCTGGCGCTGGCCAACCCGCGGAGAGACTACTCCGCCGCGGAGCTGAAAACGGCCGGGGAGCTTGCGCGCGCCTACGCGGCAATGGTGCAGCACAGGCTCGCCGACGATATTAAGAGCAGGGAGCACGAAAGCCTCGTAGCCATAATCGCTTCTGTGCAGGACATCGTTTACTCGGCTGATATGGGGGGGAAGATAATTTACGCAAGCCCCAAAACAGCGGCGTACGGCTATCAGCCGAAGGACCTTATTGGCCGCAGCATTTTTGAGTTCGTCCACCCGCAGGACCGGGGCTACGCCGAAAAAGCCCTGGTCAGGGCGCGGGAAACCGGGCGGACCCTGCCGATGATATCTTACAGGCTCCGTAAAAAAGACGGCGGCTATTTTTCCATGGAACAGAAAAGCGGGATCATAATGTCGGGCGACATCCCGGCCCTGATAACCGGCGTGGTGCGCGACGCCGGCAAAAAAACCGGCGGCGCCGCCCTGGCTAAGGAAAACGAAGCGACGCTGCAGAATATATTTGAAACTTCGAAAGACGCCGTTTTTATAAAGGACCTTTCCGGCCGTTATATTAAACTTAATAAAGCCTGCGCCGACGTCTTCCTCTTAAAACCGGAGGCCGCGCTGGGCAAGACCGACGCCGAGCTTTTCCCGCCGGAACTGGCGCGGGCGCTGAAAAAAGACGACCAGGAAGTGGTCAGCGGCGGAAAACCCGTCGTGCGGACTTACGACATGGTCCTGCCTTCCGGCAAGTATTGTTTCAATACCGTTAAAACGCCGCTGCGCGGCTCCGACGGGAAAATAACCGGGGTGGCGGGCGTGGCCCGCGAGATCACGGAGCTGCAAAAAGCGGAATCGGAGCGGGCTGAATCCAGTGTCGCCGCCGCCATGAACGAAGTGGCCAAGCCGCTGGCGCACGAATTGAACAATGCGCTGACGGTCATTAACGGCCATGCGATGCTCATAAATGAGGATGTTGACGCCTCCGGCCCCGTTAAAACGGGAATAGAGCAGATAATGAACGCCGTAAAGTGGGCGGCGGAACTGACATCCCGCTTCGAATACTTCGCCAGGAACCCGAAGCCCGGGCTCCGCAGCTGAAGGGCAGCCGCCGGCTCCGCCGGCGCTTCTCCTTAGCCGGAGAAAGCGTTCCAATCCGTAGTTCCCGCCAAGATCCGCCTTCAGTAATACTACCCATCAGGCCGGGATTATTCCTAATAGATGCCTGTCCGGCCAAGGGATATACTTAACTGATGCCAACTTTTGGAGAGGGAAAAAAAAGGGCGCTGCTCCGGCTTAGCCGGCTGGCCGCGCTGATCCTGCTGCCGGCCGGCGCGCTGGCCTACGCGGGTTCGCTGATAAGCGCCCAATACAATATTTCCCTGCCCGGGATGGCCAACGGCGGCGCGAACACGGCCTCGGCGAACTACAGGATACAGAACGGCGTGCTCGGGAATTCCGGCGGCTTCGTGATCCAGGCGGCCGCGCTGGCCAACCTGCCCGCCGCCGACCTGAGCGACGCTTACGTCTACCCCAACCCTTTCAAGCCGAACAGCCCGGGCAGCTTCCAGGCCGCCAAGATCACCTTTAAACACCTGCCGGCGGAGGCGACTATAAGGATATTCGCTATAACCGGAAAAGAGGCGGCCAAACTTCACAAGACCGACACGCTGGTCGACTATTACGAATGGAACGCAGTAAACGACGGCGGGCAGAAACTGGCCAGCGGGGTTTATATCTATTTAATAACCGCGCCCGGCGTCGGCAGGGCTAAAGGCAAGTTCGCGGTGATCAGATGATGACGCGTAAAAAGATCCTTCTGGAAGCCGTAGCGGCGGTCTCGGCCCTCCTGTGCTGCCGGGTCTGCGCCTTTGCGGCAAGCGCGCCGGGAACCAGCGCTTTCCAGTTCCTCCAGCTGGGAGTGGGCGCCCGGCCCGCGGCGATGGGCGAAACCTACGCGGGCGTGGCCGACGACGTGAACGCGATCTACTGGAACCCCGCGGGGCTCGCCTCCCTGGAGCGCCGCGAATTATCCATGACGCACGCCTTGTGGCTGGAGGGCATAACCTATTCCAACCTCGCCGTCGCCGCGCCTGTGCGGGCCGGGACCATAGGGGGCGCGTTCAATTTCCTTAATACGGGCGGCATCCAGAAAGCGGACAACACGGGCGCCCGGTTCAACGAGAATTACGATATGTCGGACATAATGGGCGTGGTTTCCTACGCGCGGGGGCTCGGGAACCTCGCGCTGGGCGCGAATTTGAAATACATCTCTTCGCAGCTGGAGGAAGAAAGCGCTCATTCCTTTGCCGCCGACATCGGCGCGCTTTACAGCGGTTTCCGGCCGTGGGGCAGGAAGCTGAGGGCGGGCCTGTCCGTACAGAACGCCGGCACAAAGGCCGGCTACGTGTCCGAAAAGGCGTCCCTGCCGCTGACGGTCCGCGCCGGGGCGGGGCTGGAGCTGTTCGACGGCCTGCTGGCCGCTTCCGACCTGGTCTATGTCGAGGAAGATATTAATCTCCACGCCGGCGCCGAATACACGCGCAGGGTGGGCAGCGTGGTGATAGCGGCGAGGGCCGGGTATAAGAGCGACACGGTCCGCGAATTAGGCGCGCTTTCGGGGTTGACCGCCGGCCTGGGCATCAAATGGAGCACCTATCAGTTCGATTACGCGTGGAATTCGTTCACCGACCTTGGGATCACCCACCGGCTGTCGATGGGGATAAAATTCGGCAGTAAGGATGACGACGCCGACGGAGTGCGGAATATTTCAGACAACTGTCCGGGAACTTCAGCGGGAACGGCGGTTAACGCGGCCGGCTGCCCCCTGGACAGCGATGCCGACTTCGTACCGGATCATTCAGACAAGTGTCCCAATACTTTCACGGGCGTGGCGGTCAACGCGGCCGGCTGTCCGCTGGACAGCGACGGGGACGTCGTGCCCGATCATTTAGACAAGTGTCCCAATACTTCCACGGGCGTGGCGGTCAACGCGGCCGGCTGTCCGCTGGACAGCGACGGGGACGTAGTGCCCGATCATTTAGACAAGTGTCCCAATACTTCCACTGGAATTACGGTTGACGCGTCCGGCTGCCCTCTGGACAGTGATGGCGACGGCGCGGCGGACTCCCTGGACAAGTGCCCGGGAACTCCTGCGGGAGCGGCCGTGGACGCCGCCGGTTGTTCCGGGGAATTGCCTAATCCATGACGCATTAATATTCTGGTTCGATGGAACGTTAGCGGAGGTTGTATATGACAAGCGGTATAAAAACAAGGATTTCCGCCGCGGCGCTGGCGGGGCTGTTCCTGGTCCTGGCGGCTGCGGCGACGCCCGCGCGGGCGGCTATCCCGGAATTGATGAACTTCCAGGGAAGGCTTACGGACTCGGCCGGCAGATCGGTCACCACCGCAGTCCCCGTCGTGTTCAAATTATACACGGCCGCTTCCGGCGGCTCGCCCGTCTGGACCGAAACCCAGAACGTGACACCGGACGCTTACGGCGTTTACAGCGTGCTGCTGGGGGAGAATACCCCTTTAGCCATAGACTTCTCCGCCGCGTATTGGCTTGGCGTGGCGGTGGGGAACGACACCGAAATGCTGCCCCGCTATAAGATAGTTCCCTCGGCTTATTCTTTCTATTCCCTGAACAGCGCCACGGCCGCCTGGGCGGGGGGCGCGGATTGGCCCACTATAACCAATAAATCCGCCGTAACCGTACAGGGGAACGTCTTCAACGGCGTGAGCCAGCTGGTGCAGGTGGACACCGACGGCTTCCTGCCGGCCCTGAACGGCTCCAAACTCACCGGCCTGCCGACCGCCTTCCTCGCCGACGGCTCCGTGACCACCGTGAAACTGGCGGCCAACGCGGTGACCGACGCGAAGGTGTCCCTGTCGACGGCGGCCATCACTTCCGGCAAATTCGGGGACGACCGCGTGGCGATAAGCACGCAGGCCGTTTCGGGGGGAGTTTATAATGCGCCCGGCAGGCTGGTGCAGCTGGGCGCCGACGGCTTCCTGCCGGCCCTGAACGGGTCATTTCTGACCAGTATTACAAAGTCCCAGGTGGGCTTGAGCAACGTCACCAATACCTCGGACGCGGCCAAGCCGGTGTCCACGGCGCAGCAGACGGCGCTGGACCTGAAGGCGG
>CAZJUL010000201.1:4032-5586 GCA_964549095.1 uncultured Elusimicrobiaceae bacterium | reverse complement strand
CATCGACAGCCATACCGTCCGCCTTTACATACACATCTGACGCCGGAAATAGGGCGCTGTCCCTATTTATTCACTAGGTCTTTGGGCCTATCCGTATATAGGACCACTGGGTATTGACATTCGTCAACACATCGGGTATAACATACAGGAAGAAAACAGAGCGCCGGAGAAATTTATGAAAACCACACTGAAGAGCCTCCTGATCCTGACGGCCGTTTACGCGCTGCTCCCGATTTCCGCTTTCGCCGAAGGCAAATCAATTTACGGCGCCGACGACCGGCTGGACTATTACGCCGCCAGCGCCGAGATGAAGAACCTGGCCAACTCGGTAGTGTCCCTCTGGGAAGCCTCCAGCATGCGCCCCGCCTCCGGCGGCTACACCCTCGCCACCGAGAACTTCGGCCAGAAGCTCGGGCTCTGCCCCGGCGAAAAATTCGCGGAACAGCCCATGGGCGCGTTCTGCTCCGGCTCGCTGGTAGGCGAGGATATGGTGATGACGGCCGGACACTGCATAACGGACGAGGCCAAATGCCTCGACACGAAAATGGTTTTCGGCTTCGCGGTCAAGACGGCCGGCGGGTCCGCCCCCGCCACGATACCCTCTGCCGATGTCTATTCCTGGAAAAAGATCGTGAAGCGCTTCCTCGGCGGCGAGCCCTCCGCCGGCACCACCTCGGGCCTGGGCCCCGATTACGCCCTGGTCCAGCTGGACAGGAAAGTGACCGGCCGCAAGCCGCTGCCCGTCAACAGGAAACAGAGCCTCAAGAACGGGACCAAGCTCGTGGTCATCGGCCATCCCGTAGGCATCCCGCTCAAAGTGGCGGCCGGCTCCTCGGTACGCGACGCGGCCCCCAGCGGCTATTTCGTGGCGGACCTGGACACTTTCGGCGGCAACTCCGGCTCCCCGGTGTTCAACGCCTCCACCAAGCTCATCGAAGGCATCCTGGTCAGGGGCGACGAAGATTTCAAACCGGCACCGTCGGGCTGCACCACAATGGCCACCTACGCCCAGAACGGCGGCAGGGGCGAGGACGTGACCAAGATCTCCGTGCTGTCGGCCTTCATCCCCAAGCTGGCGGGCGAGAAGTCGATGGACGAAGGCGCGGCCGAGCCGACCGTGCAGCCTATGACCATAGACGACCTGAACCTGGGCGACCTGGACCAGCGCTTCGGGTTCTGACATAAAAGATTCGGGCTTGAGAGACCCGGCCCCCGGAAGCGGGGGCCGGGTGTTTTTTGTATACTATAAACAAGCCAGCCGCGGTTTTCCGGGCTGATAGTCCGCTAACTATGACCATGCTGACCGGCCGCTCTTTCAACCCTTTTTTTCGCGCTCTGAGACCGCTTCTCCTGACCGGCACGCTTGCTATGCTCCCTCTCTGCGCCCGGGCGGCCGCCGAGCCGGACGCCAAGCGCGCGGATACCCCTTCGGTCTCGGTCTCCCTGGACGGTTCGCTGGACCGCTACGGCGAATCCCGCACGGAATACCTGCGCGGCGGCCTGGGCGCGGATTTCGGGCCGGGGCTGAAATTAGGCGCCGCCGCCTTCGACTGG
>CAZJUL010000201.1:0-4022 GCA_964549095.1 uncultured Elusimicrobiaceae bacterium | reverse complement strand
TACGAGTCCCCGGGCTACGCGTCCACGGCCGATTCCCTGGGCCTGGACCTGGCCAGGATACAGCTCAGCCGCTGGGGGGAAAAAGAATTTGAGACCTTTAAGCCTTACCTGCTGGCCGGCGCGGAACTTTCCTGGCTGAAGGAAAACACGGAGGACGATGACGGGGAATATTCCACTTCCTCAAAGTTCCTTTCCCCCGTAGCCGGCGCGGGAGCGGAACTGAAACTGGGCGCGAAAACCGGCCTGACAGTGGAATACCGCAGCAACCTGGCCGGCGGCGGGCGGAGGCTCTCCGGCCTGACGCTGGGCCTGACCTATACCCTGTTCGGCGCCAAGGAAGAAGAGCCGGAAGAGGACGGGACGGAGGGCGGGGCGGATTAAGCGCGTTATGAAGAGAAGCCAGTTCCTCATTTATATCGCCTCGGCCTCCGACAGGACGGCGCGCGACGCCTGCATGAAGACCGCCATCCGGCTTTCCCGGCTGCTGAAGCGCCTTGGCGCGAAGAGATCGGCGGCTGGCCTGCTGGAGGACGCCTATATCCGTTTTCCCGTGGGCGCCCGGGGGGACTACGGCCAGAAGGACCTGCGCATCTTCGGCCCGGACCCGGAAAAGCTGATAGCCGATTTCGCCGGGTATCTCAGGCGCCGCGGCCGCGACCACGGCAGGACGCCGGCCGGCCAGCCGCCGCAGGACGCCCTTATGGCCCTGAAGCTGATGCGGGCCCGGCGCATCTTCGACCCGCTCTCCAGGACCGTCCTGGCCGTACGGGTCTGGACGCCGTCCGCGCTGCTGGTCCTGTGCGCGCAGGCCGTCTACTTCGCGGCCGCCGGCAACGCCGATGCGGCCCGCTTCACCGGCGCGGCATTCCTCGCGGGCTGCGCCGCCGCGGCCCTGCTGTGGAGCCTGCGCCGGAGGTTCCTCGCCTGGATGTCGCAGGCCCTTTTCTACGCCGCCTCCCGCAGGCTGGAGCACGAGCAGCGGTCCCCGCAAAAACAAAATACGGAGCACCAGGAACATATATGACAGAACAAGACGACAAAGATACCGCCGCAGCCCCGAAGCAGGAGAAGACGGACCTGCTCAGGCAGATGGCCAGCGTGGTCGGGCACGAAATACGCAACCCCCTGGCCATCATATCCAATTCCGTTTATTTCATCAGGACCAAACTGGGCGCCGGCGGCGCGGAGCTGGACCCCAAGCTGGCGAAGCACCTCGGCATAATAGAGGGCGAGATAAAGCACGGGAACGACGTCATAGAGGAGATACTCTCTTTCACGCGTACCCGCGAGTTGCGCCGCACTCCCGCCTCCGTCAACTCCGTAATAAAGGACCTCGCGGCCTATTACAAGTTCCCGGCCGCGGTAACGGTAAAGACCGTCCCGGATCCCTCGGACCCCCGCGCCGACATCGACATCGAGGCGATAGCCCACGCCGCCCGCTTCATCCTGGACAACGCCGTGCAGGCCATGCCCGAGGGAGGGACCGTAACCATCGAGGCCTCGCACGACGGGCAGTGGGTACTGCTGAGCGTCACCGACACCGGGCCCGGCCTGCCCGGCGGCGACGGCGAGAAGGTCTTTGAGCCCTTCTTCACCACCAAGCCCCGCGGCATAGGCCTGGGCCTGACCATAGCCCGCAAGTTCGCCGAGAAGCACGGCGGGCTGGCCAAGGCCGAAAACGCGCCCGGCGGCGGCGCCAAAGTCACGCTGTACCTGCCGGCCGTCAAGTAGCCGGCCGTTCCCTCTGGTCCGGGCTTTCAGCCGGGCTCAGTAACTCCCGCCATTCGCGGCACCCCGCCGTTCAAGCGGTCATAAGTGTAAAATTGATATAATTTAATGCAGCATCCTGCTTGACTACTTGCGGAGGAGACATAATGAAAAAGATATTATTGCCGGTTTTTATACTGACTTTCGTGTGCGCGGCCGCGTTCGCCGAAGGCGGAGCCAGGAAGGGGGAATGCCCCCTCACCAAGGCCGCAAAAGAGGGAAAGAGCGACCTGACCGGCCACGACTGCCCCGCGGCGAAGGCCGCGATGGCCGCGCAGGCCGCAAAAACGAAGAAATGCGGTGGGATGTGCCCCACCAAGCTGAAAGGCGTGGAAAGGACCGTAAAGGCCCTGGAGAACGGCGTAGAGGTGACCTACACGGCCAAGGACAAAGGAACCGTCGCCAAGGTGCAGGAAATGGCGGCTAAGAATTGCGGCGCGAAGGCTGCCGGGGAAAAAGACTGCGACTGCCGGGTGGAAGGTTCCGTGACCTCGGTCACGAACACCGAAACCGGCGCGGTAATGCAGATCACCGGCACCACCCCTGAAATGATAAAGAAGATACAGGCAGCCTCGACAAAGGAACACGAATGCGGGCACCAGGGGAAGGTGCAGGCCGGGAAAAAAGCGGTGAAGAAGGCCGCTAAATTCGTCTGCCCGATGAAATGCGCCGAGTCCGACAAGCCGGGCAAATGTCCCAAATGCGGCATGGACCTAGTCGAGAAGAAATAATTATCCGGTCCCGTCCCGGGAACATAAAAGGAAGGCTAATAATGGTCACTAAAATTCTTCAGAAAGTTTTGTTCTTCAAAGGCCTGACGCTCAAGGAGATCAAGCAGATACTCGCAATAGCGCATATCAAGCGCTATAAGCCCGGCGAGATCATCTTCATGAAAGAGGACATCGGCAACAACTTCTTCATCGTGAAGTCCGGCAAGATAAAGATCTTCACCTCCATAGGCACCGAGAAGAAAAAGACCTTCGCCTTCCTGAAGAAGGGGGATTTCTTCGGCGAGATGTCGCTGCTGGGCGGGAAGATCCGCTCGGCTTCGGCGCAGGCCGTGGAGGAGACCGAGCTGTTCGTCATCTCGAAACACAACTTCAAGAAACTCATGCTCGAGAATCCCGACTTCACGCTTAAGCTGCTCCATACGCTGGTGGACCGCCTCAACAAGTCCAACAAGGAAGTGGAGTCCATGCTGTTCCACAATATACTGGGCCGCCTGGCCGACACCATCATAGACCTCACCAAGGACAAGCACACCAGCCCCCTGACGATGGCGATAGACCAGAACGAACTGGCGGAATACATGGGCACCACGCGCGTGCCGGTCTGCAGGGCCATTAACACCCTCAAGCGGAGCGGCGTGATAGATTATAAGCGCGGGGAGCTTACGGTGCTCAACATCAAGAAGCTCCGCTCCATAGCCGGAAGCTCGCTGTGATACACTCGCTGCGCGGTTTCCGGGACCTGCTGCCGCCCGATTCGACGCTGTTCGCCCGCATAGAAGCCGCCGCGCGCGAAGTGTTCGCGCTTTACGGCTACCAGGAGATCCGGATCCCCACCCTGGAGTCCCACGAGCTTTTCGTCAAGTCCACCGGCGACACCACCGATATAGTCGAGAAAGAGATGTACGCGTTCACCGACCAGGGCGGCCGGCAGGTGGCGATGCGCCCCGAGGGCACGCCGGGCGTGGTCCGGGCCTTCATCGAACAGAACCTGGCCCAGAACGGCAAGAACGGTAAATATTTTTACATCGGCAATATGTTCCGCGCGGAGCGGCCCCAGGCCGGGCGCTTCCGGGAGTTTGAGCAGATAGGGGCCGAGCATATCGGCAACCCTTCGCCGTTCGCCGACGCGGAAACCGTCATAATGCTGGTGAAGATCCTGGAGAAGGCCGGGGCAACTGGCTGCTCGGTTGAGGTCAATTCACTCGGCTGCGCTGATTGCCGCGCTAAATACCGCGCCCTCCTGCTGGGCTACCTGCAGGCCCACGCGGGATCGCTTTGCGAGCACTGCAAAACGCGGATAGAGAAGAACCCGCTGCGCGCGCTGGACTGCAAGGTGGACGGGCCGCGTCTCGCCGGCGAGGCGCCGGCGCTGGAGCTTTGCCCGGCCTGCGCGGACCATTTCGGCAGAACGCAGGAACTCCTGAAACTCGCCAATACCGATTTCAAGGTGAACAAGAACCTGGTCCGCGGCCTCGATTACTACACCCGCACGGTCTTCGAAGTGAAGGCCGGGCAGCTGGGCAG
>CAZJUL010000200.1:5175-5613 GCA_964549095.1 uncultured Elusimicrobiaceae bacterium | reverse complement strand
AAGCCGAAAGTAACGGGAGAGCAATATGGCCGGTATAGAAAAGCTGAAAATAAAGATCTTCGCCGACGGGGCCGATAAAGCCGGAATGCTGGAAATGTACGCCAAGCCCTATATCAAAGGCTTCACCACTAATCCCACCTTGATGCGCAAGGCGGGCATTACCGATTACCGCGAATTCGCTAAAACGATACTGAAGGCCATCCCGGACCGGCCCATCTCTTTCGAAGTCTTTTCGGACGAATTCAGCGAAATGGAGCGGCAGGCGCGCGAAATAGCCGGCTGGGGTAAGAATGTTTATGTGAAAATCCCTGTCACCAACACGCGCAAAGAACCTTCCAACGACCTGATACGCCGGCTGTCCGGCGCGGGCGTAAAGCTGAATGTTACCGCCCTTATGACGCTGGACCAGGTCAAAGCGGTAGCGGACTGCTTGAAAGA
>CAZJUL010000200.1:0-5140 GCA_964549095.1 uncultured Elusimicrobiaceae bacterium | reverse complement strand
CCCGCATATGGCCGCCGCGGTCGAATTCCTTAAGCCCTATAAAAATATCGAGCTGATCTGGGCCAGCCCCCGCGAATTCCTGAACATCGTCCAGGCGGACGCCATCGGCTGCCATATTATCACGGTCACCAACGACGTCCTGAAGAAGATAGCCCTCCTGGACAAGGACCTGGACGAGTTTTCGCTGGACACCGTCAAAATGTTCCGCAACGACGCCCTTTCCGCCGGCTTCACGCTGTAATCCCCTTTCTTTCCCACCCCCCTTTAAGTAAGGGGGGGGCAGGGGGGATTTGTTAAGTCCACCCCTAACTTCCCCGCCGTGCAGTCCCGCCCGATAAATTCATATAATATATTACTTATGAAAATATCGCGCATTTTCGCTATATTCGCGTTTATAATCTGCCTTTTCCCGTTCCGGGCCCTCGGACAGGCCGCTCCGGCCGATTCAGCCGAAGCTGTAGAGCAGAATGAGAAATACGATAAATATTCACAATACCTGAAAAAAGAGGTTCAGCCCAATGTCGACCAGGCTGATAAAAAAAAGGTTATAGCCGAGCGGCCTGACCTTCGCCCTGAGATATCCGCTTACGAGAAATTCGTCTCCCAGGGGGAAGGCAGCAAAATAAGCCAGTTCGGGTATGACTTTTTCGATAAGGCCCCGTCCACCTTCGCCCCGGCGGATAATATCCCCGTGACCTCGGATTACGTGGTAGGCCCGGGCGACGAACTGGTCGTCTCGGTCTGGGGAAAGATAGACGGCAGGTGGCAGCTGGAGGTTTCCCGGGACGGGAATATCTCCGTGCCTAAGATAGGCCTGATAAATGTCTCCGGCCTGACCTTCGACCAGCTGAAAGAAGTGCTTAACGCGGAATTCCTGAAATACTACAGCGGCTTCAACCTAAACGTCAGCATGGGCTCGCTGCGCTCCATCCGCGTCTACGTAGTGGGCAGCGCCAGGTTCCCGGGCGCCTACACGGTCTCGGCCCTTTCCACCATGGTGAACGCCCTTTTCGAGGCCGGCGGCCCCGCCAAAACCGGCAGCATGCGTAATATCGAGCTGAAACGGAACGGCAAGCTTGTCTCGAACCTGGACCTGTACGAGCTCTTTCTCAAAGGCGATAAGTCCAAGGACGCGCGGCTCGTGAACGAGGACGTCATCTTCATCCCGCCCGCCGGCCCGCTGGCCGGCATCCTGGGCGACGTAAAGGCCCCGGCTATCTATGAGCTGAAAGAAGGGGACAAGATCTCCGACCTTATCGCCATGGGCAGGGGCTTCGCCACCACGGCTTACCGCGGCAGCGTGGCGATGCAGCGCATTTTCGACCATAAGTTCCGCGATTTCTACGCCGGGGATATTTCCGAGATATATTCCGACAAGTCCAAGGACATGCCGCTGATGGACGGCGACCTGGTAAGGGTATTTCCCATCTTGGAGCGGGATAACGCCGTGAATGTGTCCGGCGCGGTGGCCTACCCCGGCAAGTTCGGCATAGACAAGGGAGTCACCCGCCTCAAGGACGTGATAAAGCTGGCCGGCGGGCTGCGGCATTACGCCTCCAACGAGGCCGAGATCACGCGCGTAAAACTTTCCACGGCCGGGGTCCATACCGAGCGGTTCCTCAGGGACATTTCCTACCTGCATACCGGCGCGGATATGCCGCCGTTCCTGCTGGAGCCCAACGACCACATAATGGTCAAACCCATACCTGAAAGGCAGCTTTACAGAATGGTCAGCGTGGCCGGGGAAGTAATGCACGCCGGCGTTTATACGGTAAAGAAAGGGGAGACTCTATCCTCCGTGCTCGAGCGCGCCGGCGGATTTACCGAAAAGGCCTATCCCAAGGGTATAGTCCTCATCCGCGAAAGCGCCCGGCAACAGCAGCAGAAAAACCTGGAGGAGATCGCCCAGCGCCTGGAAAAGCAGCTCCTGGTGGAAGGTTCGGTCAAGATGCAGACCACGCTCTCCGCGGAGGAAACCGCCGCCAAGGCCGCCGAGATGGCCGCCAAAGAGAAGTTCGTCGAGAACATGAAGGAACTGAAAGCCCAGGGCAGGGTGTATATAAAGCTGGCCTCGATAAAGAGCCTGAAAGGCACCGATTATGATATTGAGCTGGAGGAGGGGGATTCTATAACCATCCCGGCCAAATCCAGCGTTGTGAACGTCTCCGGCGCCGTAATGTCGCAGGGCAGCTATATCTATTCCAGTTCCTCCTACGGGAATTATATAGATAAGGCGGGCGGCTACGCCGATTATTCCAAGCCGAGCAAGACATTCATCCTGAAGGCCGACGGCAGTGCCCGCAGAGCCAAGAAATGCATCCTGTTCAGGGCAAGCGTCGACCCGGGGGATACCATAGTGGTCCCGGAGCGCTTCGACCGCATTGCCTGGCTCAGGGAGATCCGGGATTTCTCGCAGATACTCATGAATGTCGCCCTAACCGCGGGGGTAGTGGTTAAGGTGTTTTAAACTTTCGCTGCAATTAATGAAAACCTCAAAAAACGCGCGGAAAATACTTGTGACCGGAGCCGCCGGCTTTATCGGCTTCCACCTCACGAAAAAACTGCTCGGACGCGGGTTCCAGGTAACAGGCCTGGACAATCTGAACGAGTACTATGACGTCAACCTTAAACTCGCCAGGCTGGGGCAGCTGGAAGCGATCCCGGATTTTAAATTCGTCAGGCTGGACATTAAAGAACGGGAAGGCGTGGCCCGCCTCTTTTCCGAGGGCGGGTTCCATTCGGTAGTCAACCTGGCCGCCCAGGCAGGGGTCCGGTATTCCCTGGTGAACCCTTACGCGTATATCGACAGCAATATCTCCGGCTTCCTGAACATACTGGAAGGCTGCCGCAATAACGGCGTTAAACACCTCGTATACGCGTCCTCCAGCTCCGTTTACGGCGCCAACACTAAAATGCCGTTTTCAGTGAGCCAGACCGTGGATCATCCCGTATCCCTTTACGCGGCCACAAAAAAAGCCAATGAGCTGATGGCGCATACCTATTCCAACCTGTACAAGATACCCACTACGGGACTGCGGTTCTTCACCGTTTACGGCCCCTGGGGCCGCCCCGACATGGCCCTGTTCCTGTTCACGGACGCTATCCTGAAAGGCAAGCCGATCAAGGTGTTCAACCACGGCAAGATGCGGCGCGATTTCACTTATATCGACGACATCGTAGAAGGCGTCGTGCGCGTAATAGACAAGGTCCCGCAGCCCGACCCGCTCTGGAACGGGGACGCGCCCACTCCGGAAAAGAGCTTCGCGCCGTACCAGATCTACAATATCGGCAACAGCGCCCCGGTCGACCTCCTTCGCTTCATTGAAGTCCTGGAGAATTGCCTGGGTAAAAAAGCCGAGAAAGAGTTCCTGCCTATCCAGAAAGGGGACGTGCCGGCGACCTATGCGGACGTCCTCGACCTCGAAAAAGACGTCGGCTTCAAACCGGCGACCACGATAGAACACGGAGTCGGTAAATTCGTCGAATGGTACAGGTCGTATTATAAGATCGCCGGCCCTTCCAAGTGCGGCGGCTCGGTTCTCAAGTAAAAGCGGCGCCGGGTAATGTCCCGGCCTAAGATGAAATATGGATAACAATAAACCCCAACCCCGCGAAGCGGAGATAGACCTTTTCGCTTACCTCATCCAGGTCCTGAAGCGCAAAGAATTCATCATCAAAACCACACTGGCCGCGATGCTCGTTGCCGCGGCTATCAGCCTTTTCCTCTCGCCGGTTTACCTTGCCGAAACCAGGATCCTTCCTCCGCAGACCGCTAATTCCAGCATGGCTTCCGCCTTCGCGGCGCAAATGGGGTCCATGGGCCTGCCCGTCGGCGGCCTGGGCGTCAAGACGCCGAACGACCTGTATATCAGCCTTTTAATGAGCAAAAGGGTCTATGACTATGTAATAGAAAAGCAGGACCTGATGAAGGAGTACGAAACCGCGTCCAAAGAAAAAGCCAGGCGTTCCCTGGCCGGGACATTGAAAGTCCGGGACGACAAGAAAAGCGGAATCCTCACCCTGCTGGTCCAGCACAGGGACCCGCAGCGCGCCGCCGACATCGCCAACACCTTCGTGGAAGGGCTCCAGAACCTGAGCAACAGCCTCGCCGTCACCGAGGCCTCGCAGCGGCGGCTGTTCTTCGAAGAACAGCTGAAAGGCGCTAAAGAAAACCTGATCAGATCCGAAGAATCCCTGAAGAGTTTCCAGCAGCGGACCGGGACCGTGAAAATAGACGACCAGGCCAAGGCGGCGATAGAAGAAACGGCCAAGATACGGGCCAGGATATCCGGCAAGGAAGTCCAGTTCAGGGTGATGCGCACCTACGCCACCTCGCAAAACCCGGACCTCCAGCGGCTTGAGGATGAGATAACGGCGCTGAAAGAAGAGCTGGCCAAGCTTGAATCCACCGGCCAGGACGATACGACTATCATGTCGACGGGGAAAATAACCGTCCTGGGCACTGAATTCCTCCGGAAAATGCGCGAATACAAGTATAGCGAGTCCCTCTACGAAATACTGATGAAGCAGTACGGGATAGCGAAGCTGGACGAATCCCGCGAGGCTTCCATCATCCAGATCGTGGAAAAGGCCGAAGCCCCGGAACAGAGGATCAAGCCCCAGCGGAAGGCCCTGGTCCTGCGGACCGGCATGATCTTCTTCATGTTTTCCATTTTCCTGGTCTTAGCAGGCGATTACTATAAAAAACTTAAAACGAACCCTTCCGTACTGGACCACATTGACAGCTTGAAGGAATATTTGAATTTCAGCCAGCTGATCAAAGACCTGAAGCTCGACCTGGTGTCCGGCGCGGCCGGAGCTGTCTGGCAAAAACTGCCGGGGCGAAAAAAGCCATAACGATCTGAAGCGGGATTATAATGAAAATACTGGTCACCGGTTCCACGGGCTATGTCGGGCGGCTGGTGGCCGCGCATTTCAGCGCCCGGCACGAGGTGTACGGGGCGGGCCTGGATTGCGCGGGGGATGAAAAGAACTATAAATGCGACCTCAGTTCCGATACCGAGGTTAAAACCCTTTCGTGCGCCGTTCGCCCGGATGTCGTGATCCACGCGGCCGGACAGAAGGATATCGGCTATTGCGAAAAAAATCCGGACGCGGCCTTCGCCGCCAACAGCCTGGC
>CAZJUL010000199.1:0-5640 GCA_964549095.1 uncultured Elusimicrobiaceae bacterium | reverse complement strand
GACTGTCCCCTTTACCGGCGAGCGAAGCGAGCGGTAGAAGGGGACTGTCCCCTGAGCGCAAGGAATTGTTCACTATGGACTGGAAAAAAAGGGTAGAGTGGATCGACGCCTACGCGGCGCGGATAAAGCCGTATGTCCGGGTGCGCGAGGCCGATTCGCTGCTGATAAAGATACCCAACCAGGCCTACAAGCTGAACCCGCAGGGGCTCAGGATACTTTCGTTCCTGTTCGCCGGCGGCAGCGTCTTTACCGTGCTGGAAAAATTCGAGGACAAGGAAAAGGTGTCGCTGGATATTTATTATTTCTTCCGCGACCTGGCGGCTCTCCTGAAAGGCTGCTATGACGAAAAAGAGGAAAGGAACGCCGTCGAGCGGACGCCGTTCGTGCTGCCGTACAACACCCTGCCCGTCCTGAGCGAGATAGCGGTCACCTACAGGTGCAATCTTTCCTGCAGGTTCTGCTACGCCGCCTGCGGCTGCAGGAAAGACGAGCAGCACCCCGACCTGCCGGCCGAAAGCCTGCGCGAGATTCTCGATATAATAAAAGAAGAGGCCGAGGTCCCCTCCGTCAGCTTCACCGGCGGCGAGCCGCTGCTGCGTCCCGACCTGCCGGAACTGGTGGCCCACGCGAAAAGCCTGGGGATGTGGACCAACCTGATAACCAACGGCACCCTGCTCACGCCGGAGACCGTCGCCGCGCTGAAGGCGGCCGGGCTGGATTCGGCGCAGGTGAGCGTGGAAGCCGGGACCGCTGAACTGCACGACGCCATAGTGCGCAAAGAAGGGGCTTTGGCGCTGGCTGTTGGCGGCATTAAAGAGCTTGTGAAGGCCGGCATAAGGACGCATACCAACACCACCGTTTCCGCGCTGAACAAAGGCGCGCTGCCCGGCATCGTGGCCCTGGTCAAAGAACTGGGGCTGGGCAAATTCTCCATGAACATGCTGATGCCGGTAGGCTCGGCAGGGACTAATTTCGAAGAGACCTTTATTTCCTATTCCGAGATCGGCGCCCTGGTGGAGGACGTGAAGGCGAAAGCGGAGGCCGCCGGGCTGGAGTTCATGTGGTATTCGCCCACGCCGATGTGCATCTTCAACCCCGTTCCGCGCGGCCTGGGCAACAAGGGCTGCGCGGCCTGCGACGGTCTGCTGAGCGTGGCGCCCAACGGCGACATACTGCCCTGCTCCAGCTACCCGAAGCCGATGGGCAATATGCTGGAACACAAGGGCGCGTTCAGGGAATTGTGGCGGAGCGGGCCTTTCGCTTTTTTCCAGGAAAAGAAATTCGCGCACCAGGTCTGCCGGGACTGCGGCGACCTGCCGGTCTGCAACGGCGGCTGCCCCCTGTACTGGGAGAAGGCCGGCTATAAAGAGCTGCTGGACGCCAACGAGCTGAAAAAGGGAGAAACTTATGAGCCTGTTCCCTCCGCAGGATAAGGACGGACAGATCAAATTCGTGCTGGCCAAGGGCCTGCCTTACAGGCGGCGCATGGCAATTATCGCCGCGCTGCTGCTGGCCGGTTTCGCCGTCCAGGTGGTTTTTTCTTTCGTTGTCGGGCTGTTCCTGCTGCTGGCGGGCTCCCTGCTGGGGATGGTGAAGGGCTATGACGCGAAGCCGAAGCTCAAGGGCTCTTCGAAATGGGAGCGGGTGACGCCGGACGAATACACGAAGATACGGCTGAAGGCCGACCAGCTCAAGAGCTGGGACGAGGATTGTTTCGACATTACAAGCACCAGCGGGGTCTTGTGCTTCGGCGGGCTGGTGTTCGGGCTGGTGATCGGCTACCTTGTGCTTTCGGTGCGGTTCGGTTTCCCCCAGGGGTACTGGGTGTTCGTCGGGCTGGACGCCGTCGCAGTGCTGCTGCCGCACTGGTTCACGGGCGTGCGGGAGTATCTGAAGCAGGACAAGCTGATCATAAAGATAAGCCTGCTGGAGAGGATGATGGGCGAGCTGTCCGCGCCGAGCGACGCGCAGGTGTTCCCGATGCTCGCGCTGGCGGAGACGGCCGGGGGGAAGCAGGTGCCGGAAGACGCGCGGCTGCTGGTGAAGATAGTGGGCGCGCCGCAGGAGTTTTACGGGATGCAGGTGCAGGTGTCCGTCAATACGGTGCAGGGGAAGGATTATCCTTATCTTTACTGCGTGCTTATCGGGAAGGCCGGGGCGAAGCTGCTGCGCGGCTACGAGGAGTTCCTGCCGGCGACGGATACTTCTTTTTTGGGTTCGATCTCGTCGTTCCTCGGGCTGGGCGGGGGGCAGGCGAAGCTGGTCTGCGAGCCGGACAGCAGGGATGATGTGGATATTCTGGTGGTGCGCCAGGAGGCGCTGCGGAACACCGGGTTTTCTACCGGTCCGGCCGCGGCGGCCTATATTGTGAACACCTGTCTGAACATAGCGCGGGGGCTGCTGCAGAAGCCGGCTCCGCCGAAATCTCCGACCTCGGTTAAAGTCTGAAGGCTTAATGGGGACGCTGATGACTAAATGACTATTCTGCGCCTGCAGGTATAATGTTAGTCATTTAGTCATCAGCGTCCCCTTTATCCCTTTATCCCGCGGGGGATATTTCGTATCATTGATAGGACCGACGGGGCGGGTTTTCATAGGGAGCCGGCGGTTTTCGATTTAATATCAAATAAGAGGTTAATTATGTGGAATTACACTGATAAGGTTTATGAGCATTTTAAGAACCCGAAGAATGTGGGCGAGATAGAGAATCCGGACGGGGTGGGCGAGGTGGGGAGCATTGTCTGCGGGGACGCGCTGAAGCTGACGCTGCGGATAGATAAGGCGACGGAGAAGATAACGGACGCGAAGTTCAAGACTTTCGGCTGCGCTTCGGCCATCGCTTCGTCTTCGATCCTGACGGAGATGGTGAAGGGGCTTACGCTGGTAGAGGCGGCTAAGATCACCAATCAGCAGATAGCCGAGGCGCTGGGCGGGCTGCCCAGCGAGAAGATGCACTGCTCGGTGATGGGGATGGAAGCGCTTGAGGCGGCCATAAAGAGCTACCACGGCGGCAAGCAGCCGAAGGTCATCATCGGCGACGGGGAGCGGGTGGTCTGCAAGTGCTTCAATGTGACCGAGGCGAAGATCCTGAAGTCCATCAAGGAGAACAGCCTTAAGACTGTAGAGGAAGTGACCAATTTTACGAAGGCCGGCGGCGGCTGCGGGCAGTGCAAGGGCGAGATAGAGAAACTGCTGAAGGATTACTGGGCGCGAGCGGAGCACAAGCACTTCGCCAAGATGACCGTGGTGGAGAAGGTCAAGATGGTGGAGAAGGTGCTGGCCGAGGACGTGAACCCCAAGCTGAAGCGCGACGGCGGCTGGATAGAGCTGGTGGACCTGGACGGCGACAAGGTCAAGGTCCGCTTCCTGGGCATGTGCTCGGGCTGCCCCTCTTCGGCCGTGACGCTCAAGAACATCGTGGAAAAAGAGCTGAAGGAAAAAATCGATCCCCTGCTGGAAATAGAGGCGCAGTAATATTATGGACGATCCGAAAGTAATTTACCTGGATAATAACGCCACCTCCCGCGTTGCGCCGGAAGTGGCCGAGGGGATGAAACCCTTTTTTACCGAGCTTTACGGCAACCCTTCCAGCATGCATTTCTTCGGCGGCGGGGTGCAGAGGCCCTTGGACGAGGCCAGGCAGAAAGTGGCCGCGCTGCTCGGCGCTTCCCCGGAGGAAATAATTTTTACCAGCTGCGGCACCGAAAGCGATTCCACCGCCATCTGGTCGGCCCTGCGCGCCTACCCGGAGAAGAAGCACCTGGTCACCACGGCCGTGGAGCACCCGGCGGTCTTAAATCTCTGCAAATTCCTTGAAACGCAGGGCTGCCGCGTCACCTACCTGCCGGTGGACGGCGACGGGCGGCTGAACCTGGAAGACCTGAAGCTGGCCGTTTCCGCCGAAACCGCGCTGGTGTCGATAATGTGGGCCAATAACGAGACCGGCGTCGTCTTCCCGGTGGAAGAGGCCGCGCGCATAGTGCACGCCAAGGGCGCGCTGTTCCATACGGACGCGGTGCAGGCCGCCGGCAAGCTGCCGATAAACCTGAAAGACACCAAGATAGATATGCTTTCCATCTCCGGCCACAAGCTGCACGCGCCCAAGGGCATAGGCGTGCTCTTCCTGCGCAAGGGCGCGCGGTTCTCGCCGTTCATGATGGGCGGCCACCAGGAGCGCGGCCGCCGCGCCGGCACCGAGAATGTGCCGTATATCGTGGGCCTCGGCATAGCCGCGGAGCTGGCGCTGAAGAACCTGGACGCCGAGAACACCCGCGTGAAGGCCCTGCGCGACCGGCTGGAAGCCGGGCTGCTAAAAACCATACCCAACACCCGCGTCAACGGCGGCGGCGCGGACAGGCTGCCCAACACGCTGCATATCGGCTTCGAATACGTGGAGGGTGAATCCATCCTTATAATGCTGAGCGAAAAAGGCATCTGCGCGTCCTCCGGCTCGGCCTGCACCTCCGGCTCGCTGGAGCCTTCGCACGTGATGATGTCCATGGGTGTGCCGCAGACCTACGCGCACGGCACGGTGCGGTTCTCGTTCAGCGTCTACAACACCGACGCCGACGTGGACGCGGTCCTGAAGGAGCTGCCGCCGGTGATAGCGCGCCTGCGCGAGATCTCCCCGTTCGCGGACGGCAAGCCGCTGTTCGGCATGGACGCCTGCGACGCCCATCACCATCACTGACCTGGAGCAGCCACCGGGAAAAATGACGCTCATCGAAAGGCTCACCCTGAAAGGATTCACGAAGCAGGAAAAATATTTCCTGTGGATGCTGATCTTCTTCACCTTCTTCAGCGCGCTCTACCAGGTCTCCGTCACCAAGGAACTGTCGGCCAGCGTCTTCGCCTTCAGGGCCCGCCTGCACCTGGTCTTCGGCTTCGCCACCGTGTTCTACGGCATCGGGATGCTGGCGGCCTACAAGCGCTGGAACGGCCGGCTGGCCGGCGGCGAGCTGGGGCTGCTGGGCCTGTTCATCAGCCTGTTCACCGGGGCCTCCCTGTTCGCGGTGCTGAAGCTGCGCTTCACCCCGTCGCCGGTGCCGTACTCCGAGCCTTTTGCCGCCTACCTGCCGCTCATCGGCGTCATCCTGCTGATCGCCGCGGCGCTGACTGTTTTCGGCGCCGTCTATTCGGCGCTGGTGTCCTATTTCAGCCGCAGCCGCCCGGAACATATCGGCGTCGTCATCGGCTACAGCCAGGCCGGCCTGGTGGCCGCGTTCTTTTCGCACGCGCTTTTTTCCGTGCACCTGGGCGTCAACGCCACCATGCTGCTGATAGCGGCCTCCACGCTGTTCTTCGCCCTCGGCGCCTGGCGGAACGACCTAAAGCTGCCGCTGCTCCTCACCGCCTGCGCCATCGCGGGCCTGCGCTTGTTCCAGGCCGACGCGGCCGTGGAGACGCTGCGCAGCGCCTACAAGCCGCTGCACAGAAAGACCGCCTACATCGGGCTGATGCTCTCGAACGACGATATCAAAAAATTCGTGCCTGTTTTCAACGGCTGGTCGGCCTATTCCAAGATAGACCTCTACCAGGTGCGCGGTACGCAGAAGGTGATCGGCGCTTACAATTATTACCCGACCTGGCTTTACGACGACACGCCCGACCCGTACCGCCAGCGCGCCTTCCGCTTCGTCA
>CAZJUL010000198.1:0-5647 GCA_964549095.1 uncultured Elusimicrobiaceae bacterium | reverse complement strand
ACCGTGGGGACCTTGACCCACATATCCCTGTCCCGGTCCAGGGTCCAGATCTCGGCCGTGTCCGCTCGCAGGGGAGGATCGGACCCGTCGATTATCCCGTCGTTGTTGTCGTCGCGGTAAGAAAGGGAGATAGTGCCCTGCTTCAGGAACGGGCCGGACCAGGGCTCGTCGTCGTCATAAATGTAGGTTTCGGTGACATTGTCCGCGAGCGAACGCGCCCAGGCCCCGTAGTTGCTGACCGCGGCCGAATTGGCCTGGTCTATTTCACCGGGTTCTGAAAGAAGCGGCGACAGCGTGTCTTTATTGAATAGTATGTCGAACACCTCTCTGTCCACCGCTCCCGCCGGGAGGGTAAGCGAGGCGTTCCCGCCGGGGAACGAAAGCACGGCGGGCAGCCCCTTCTGGAAGGTGAAATGCGGCGGGCTGTACAGGCCGGCGCGGTCGGTATACTGCCCGCCCCGCCTGAGGCCGGCATTCGCCGGCAGGACCGGCTGGGCCACGGCGCCCCTCGTGGCGTATTCGCCGCCGGCGGAAAGTCCGCCCCCTGCAGTGCCCAGGGAATAATTGTCAAGCTGGTATTCGCCGCCGGCGCTGTTCGCCGCAAAGAGCGCGGGCGGGCAGGCGCAAAGGACAGCGCATACGAGCAGCGCCGGCAGGCCGCGGCCTTTTTGCGGTTTCCCGGTCCCCATTAGGGAATTATATACTAAATTAATTCTGCACGGCATATATTAATTCATGTGCCCGGCGTGCCGCCATCCTTCTCCGGCCTGGCGGACTGGCGGGCGGAAAGCCGGACGATTTCGCGCTCCAGCGCGTCTATGCGCGTCCGCGACTTCTCCAGTTCTTCGGCCCGCGCCCAAGCTGCGGCGTCTATGCGGGCGGACAGGGCGGTAAGTTCCGCAGCCAGTTTGTCCACCCGGCCCTCTAGGCCCAGGCGCGACAACTGGGCGGAAAGCCTGGAGAGGGCCTTCTCCAGCTCGGCCATCCGTTCGTTCGCCTTCTGCGACTCCTGGCCGCGGGCCCAGGCGGCGCCGTCCAGGTCGGCGAAGATAGCTCCTATTTTTCCCGACAGTTCCCCGGCGCTTTCAGCCAGGGCGGCCGAGAACCCGTCGCCCAGTTCTCCCGCCCGCTTATCCAGTTTCCGCACCTCTTCAGAGCGGGACCAGGAAGCGGCGTCGATACGGGCGGCCAGGGCGGTAAGCTGGGCGGCCAATTCCTCGACGCGGATGCCGAGGCAGGCGTCGGGCCGGGAAGGAGGCCGGGAACAGACGTCGGCGAGCTTGCGCTCCAGTTCCCCTATGCGGCCGGACAGCCTCTTGAAATCGTCGGCGCGGGCCAGTTCGGTCCCCGCCAGCTCCCTGCGCAGTGGGTCCAGCAGTTTGCCGGCCTCGTCGCAGGTGATCCCTCCCTCGGCGGCTGCCTGCCGCGCGGAGATGGCCGAGGTTTTCTTCGCCAGTTTTTCAAGCCGTTCGGCCAGGCCGGCTTTGGCCGCTTCCGCGGCTGCGCGCTCAAGTTCCTCAACGCGCTTTTGCAATCTATCCAGCTCCTGCAGGCGTTCCCGGGATTTTTCCAGCTCATCTATCCGCTGCTGGGATCTTTCCAGCGCGTCTATGCGCGGCTGAGACTTCTCCAGCGCGTCGACCCGCTTTTGGGAGTTTTCCAGTTCCGCAAGGCGTTTATCCGCCCTTTGAATTTCTTCAAGGCGTTTCTGGAGGCCCTGCAGGGCCTCTGTGCGCTCGCGCGCCGCCCCGGCCAGTTCCCGGCGGAGCGGGTCCAGCAGTTTTTCCGCCTCTTCGCGGGTAAGGGCCGCTTTAGCGGCTGCGTCCAGCCGCGCTGAAAGGGCCGCCCCCTCGCCGGCGAGCTTTTCAACCCGCCCCGCGACGCGCGGGTCCGGCCGGGCGGCCTTATCCGGCTGCGGCGCCGGTTTAGGCGCGGGCGCCGGCTTAGGCTTGGGCCGGAAAGCAGCGAAAAGCGGGCCCGACGGCTCCGTTTCCGCGTCCTGCGATCTAAATCCCTTCTTATCTTCCATAAAGCCGGGCCCTTATCCCTGCCCGTCGGTTTGCTGCGGGGTGTAATTGATCCCGCCCTGCGGCGAGGGCGGCGGGATCCGTTTTATGCGCCCCTCCGCCTCCAGGGCCAGCGCGGCCGCGATAACGCGCCCGGCCGCGGCGTCCGTCTTTTCTTCGGGGAGTCCGGCGCACGACAGCGCCTGCTGGATCGTCTGCCAGGCTTTTTTGTCCAAACTCGCTTTCAGTTTCTTAATGCCCGCCTCGGACAGGCGGGAGGCGGCGGCCGCCCAGGTTTCCAGGGGGACCTCACCGGCAACCTGCGCGAAATCTTTTTCCTCCAAAGACTCCACATCCTCGAGAAGCAGCACCCTCGCCCTGACGCGGGCCGCTATTTCCGGGTGCCTGCCGGCCAGGGTCCGCAGGATGCGCGCCTTATCCTTCGGGCCCACGCTTTCCACCATACGCACGGCTTTTTCATAGCCGCCCACGGCGCCGTTCAGCTTGCGCTCCAGCTCCTCTTTTATGGTATTGAGCGTGTCGGGATCCATGAAGCGGACTTTCACTATGCTGGCCAGCACTTCGGCCGCGGTTTCCGGCGGGAGCAGGGAAAAGAATTTGCTCCGCAGCGCGGAGGGCAGGTGGACGGCCACTACGGCGATATCCGCGGGTTCATCCTTGGCCAGCAGTTTCACCAGGATCTCCAGCTTGTCGGGCCTGATATTGAAAACGATACCGCCGTCTTCTTCCGCGGGAGGAGGCGCGGCCGGCGCGGGGCGTTCCTCAGAGGCGGCAGGGCTTTCATCCGGGGGCAGGGCCCCGACGGCCCGTTCGGCCGGCGGCAAAGCTTCTGTTCCCCGCCTTACCGCGGCGGCAGGCGCTGGCAGGCCGCGCAGCGCCGACGCGATCTTCAAAAGCCCCAGCAGCAGGATCGCCAGGCAGATCACGGCCGCGACGGCCGGTATACCGTACCCCACCAGCGTTCCGAGCGTTTCGGAAGTGTACCAGGCCGGCGCGAAGCGGGCGCGCATCATCAGTATATCGTCGCCCCTGGCGGCGTCCAGCGCAAGCAGCTCGCTGACCAGGTTGCGCACTTTCCGCGCTTCCGCCTCCGGGATCTCGTCGCTGAGCAGGAGCGAAACGGTAAGGCGCTTTACCATCGACTGCGGGAAAACTATTTCGCGCTGGTAGCTGGCCGGCCCGGCGGCCCGCTCCGGGTTCCGCGGCACCTGCTGCCGGGCGTGCTGCGGCGCCGGCGCGTTCTCGAAAAACCCCGGGAGCAGTTCCCTGCCCGCGGGCTTGTTGATGTCCTGCCAGCCGAAGTCGGCCGGCGCAGGTGTTTCCTCCGGCGGCGCCTCGCCGGCGGCCTTCGGCTCCTCGTTCCCGGCCTTCGCTTCCTCCTTTTCGATCTTGATGTTCTCTTTCGACGAAAAATCCACGGCCGCGCGTATCATCACCCGGGATCTTCCTGGCCCAAGCAGGTTGGCCAGCACCTCTTCGACCTTCTGTTCGAGGCCCTTCTCGTACTTCCGCTTTTCTTCCAGGTTGTTTTCCGCTGAAACCGGCAGGGCGAAGAGCAGGACCAGCACCGCCAGGCGCGCCGCCGCCCCGGGCGCGCCGGCCCGCGATCTTTCTTCCGCCGCTTTTACTATGCCTGTCATATAGGACATAAAAACCATGCGCGCCGGCAGAACCGGCGACCGGATATTATACAGGGCGCGTATTTCAAAAAAGTTGCGCCCGCCCTATCTCCAACCCTGCAGCTCCATGAACCTGAGCACCGACGCGTCCGCCGGGTCCAGCCTGAGGACCTGCTCGTAGGCGTTCCTGGCCCCGGCCTTGTCGCCCAGGCCGAAGTACGACGACCCCAGCCGCTTCCAGCCGAGCGCGTTTTCCTCGTCCAGCAGCAGCGCCTCTTCGCACTCCCTGGCGGCCGCGGAGAAATCCCTGAGCAGGAATTTTTTCTCGGATGTTTCCAGCTTTTTCGCGACCAGGGCTTTCAGCGGGAGGATTTCACCAGGGCGCACGGGCATTTTTACCAGCCCGCTCATAATGGACAGGAATTCCTCGAATAGCGCGGGCCCGCGTATGTCGGCGCCGAAAGCCGCGTGGGCCAGCAGCAGGGCTTTCAGCTCTTTCTTCTCCAGGTAGGCCGTTACGGAAGCCGCGGCAGTGTCGGGCTGATCCCGGCCGGGAGCAAAAAAGCCGCCGCGGTCGGGCTGTTCCGCGAGCCGCAGGCCCGCGACAACCGCCGAGAGGCGCTTTTCCCGGTCGCCCCATTCCCCGGCCCCGAGCTGCGGGTCGATATTAAAAGCTTTCCTCATATTCCCGGCGGCGGCGGCGTAGTTTCTGGCGTCCAGGTCTTTCTGCGCCAGGGCCAGGAAGTCCTGCGCGTAAGCTTCAAGTCCCTGTACGCTTTCCGTCGACGCCACTACCGCGCCCCCGGCCGCGCGGCCGGTCTCGCCCGCCAGCGGATGGCGCGCCTTCGGCCTGCCGAACTTCATCGAGAGCCCCAGCTTGTGCATGTTGCCGAGCTCGCCGAACGGGGAAATGGAATAATCCAGGTCCACCGCTGCAAGACGGAACCCCAGCCCCGCCCTTATCCCGGAGCCCTCGTCCTGCCCGGAGCGCCACCCGGCACGCAGGGAAAGCAGGTCCATAAGGGTGAGCTCCGCCCCGGCGGCCAGGTAATAGCCGTCGCCGGCCTGGAGCACATTGTCCAGGCTTACCGTAAGCCTGGCGTTCTCTTTTGGATGGGAGCGCCACGAAACTCCCAGGGAGACCGCGGAAGGCAGCGGGGTGGTGTCGTCGTCGTATTTCAGCCCGGTGCCCAGGTTGCGCACCGCCAGCGCCAAGGAATATTCCTGCGCCGGCATATTGAAAAGCCGGTAGGAGGCGGGTCGGAAGGTATAGAGCGCGCCCGCATCCAGCGCGAAAGCCCCGGCGGAAGCGTCATCCAGCCGGGAAGAAATATATTTGAGGCCGGCGCCGGCGTTCAGCACGGGCCGCGCTATCTCGTCTTTCAGGAAGGTTTTCCCGTACGCGAAGCCCACGGACAGCCCCGAGGCGTCCACCATTTCGGTGCGCACACCCAGGGAATCGTACCCCTGGAACGGCGAAACCGCGAAGCGGGAGATGCCGAGGCCCAGGGTGGAGCCGTATTCCAGCGGCCACGCTGCGGCGAAATACTGCGTCTGCATGTCTTCGAAAGAGGAATTATAGGCGCCAGCCAGTGACGGGGCTTCTACCAGGGCCAGCCCGGCCGGGTTCCAATAGACGGAATAGGCGTCCTCGGAAACGGCGGTATGCGCCTCCCCCATCCCGGTGGCGCGGGGGCTGGGCGAGAACCTCAGGAACGCCGCGCCGGACGAGCCGGGATCGCAGAACGCCGCGCCGAAAAAGGAACAGCACAGCGCTCCTGCGGCGCCTAAAATGATGATCCTGTTCATACCGGCTGTGTTTTCCATAATACAGCGTCAAAGAATAACGGGGCCGCCAGAGCGGGCGCCGTTATTGTATATAACAATTATATACCCGGTTTATGTCATTTTCCAGTATTTATTATGGCATCTTTGTTACAGGAAGGTTCAGGGCGGCGGAGAGCCGCAGCGAATAACAGGCGCGCCAGGGGCCGGCCCGGC
>CAZJUL010000197.1:0-5680 GCA_964549095.1 uncultured Elusimicrobiaceae bacterium | reverse complement strand
GCAGCATGGGCGGCAGCCTTTCTTCCTCTATGGGGAGCGGCGGCAGCAAGTTCAGCAACATGGGCGGCTTCGGCAACAAGTTCAACGGCAACAAGGTCGGCATGGGCAAGGTCGGCTCCGGCTTCACCAGTCTGCCCGGGTTCGACTCGCGGAAGAAGCTGCTGGCCATGAAAGGTTCGAAGCAGTCCATCCCGAGCGGCAAGTCCGCGGCTTCCAAGAACGCCACGGGCAAAGGCGCCTGGGGCCAGTCTAAAGGCTTAAGGGCCGCCCAGCAGTTCGGCACCGGCTCCGGCTACACCATCGATTCCGCCAGGGGCACGCAGGACGCGGCCTGGACGGGCAGCACGGCCCAGGGCGCCGTGGGCACGCCTGACGGCGGGGCGGGAGTCGGCGACGGGGCGGGCTATGTGCCCGCTTCTCCCGGCGACACCCCCACGATCACTCCCGGCGGCGGCGGCACCACCGACCCGACGGAAGTTGACCCCAGCGGCGATGTCACGCAGCAGCATATCGACAGCGGTTTTGAAAGCACCGCCAAGACCATACTCGCGCTGATCACCGTTTCCATCGCGCTGGCCCTCGTCGGCGCGGTGCTCGTCAACATAAAGATACCGCCGTGGGTGGCCATAGTCGGCTACATCCTGTGCGGCATAGCTATCGCTGTCGCCCTCTGGGCGGCTTACATGGCTATCCAGCTGATGGGCGACCAGATGGCGATGGGTATCTGTTACCTGGGCGCCGCGGTGCTGGCCGGCGTAGGCGGGGCCATAGCGATGACCGGCAGCACGTCGGGCGCTATCGCCGTCATGGTTAAATGGGCGCTGGCAGCGGCCGGCGTCTGCGCGCTGATGGGCTCGATGCTGGGCTAGTGCGGCGTCCGTTACAGCGCAAAGGCCGGCGCGTTCAGGTGGTATGACGGTAACGCGCCGGCGCGGGAGAAGGTCATAGGGGCCTGAGCCGTCCGCCTGAGGCGGACGGCTGGCGGTTTGTATACAGGCGGTTTTGTTTCGGTATTAATTCAGCCGGCCGTCCGCTTTAGGCGGGCGCCGGATCGGGCGGGAAGGGCGTACGCCGGGCGTCCGTTGTGCGGTGAACGGCAGGGGCCGGAATATTAAACGCGGACGCGAATCAGGCGGGAGGATATATGGGAAGCCAATTTCTGGAAAAGCATAAAAGGAAATCCGTGCTTGCCGCGCTGCTGCTCCTTTTCTCGGGCAACAGCAAATACGTGATAATACTGCTGCTGCTGGCCGCGACCTCGGTGCCTTTCGTCGTTTCCCGCGACTCGCTCTCCCGGCTTCTTGAGACGCCGGCCATAGCGTCCATGATGCGCCACCTCGGCCTGGGTTCCGTGCTGTCCTCGATCAATCCCAAGTACTCGAGCGACATGCTCAAATCGGCCATGGACAGGGCGCTGGCGGACAGCGAACAGAACTCCTATTGGAACAGGTTCCTGCGGACCCTCAACGGCGGCGGGGCCGGCGGGGCCGGCGGCGCGGGCGGCCGCGGCGGCGCCGGCGGTGGATCCGGGCTGGATATGATAACCGGGGGGGAGATCGTTACTGCGGACGCTTACGGTAAAGGCAAAAAAGGTAAGGGAAAGGGCGGTTCGGGCGAAGACGGCGAGGGCGGCGCGGACGGTGAGGGCGGCTACGGGGCCGGCGGTGCGAACGGGGATACGGTTTACCTGGACGGCCAGTACGGCTCCGGCGCCGGCGGTTACGGCGCGGGCGGCCGCGGCGGCAAGGGCGGAAAGGACGGCAAAGGCGGCGCTGACGGCCTGGGCGCCGGCGGTTTCGGCGCGGGCGGCTTCGGCGCTAACGGCTTCGGCGGCGGCGCTAACGGCAGCAGCGGCCTCTACGGTGATTTGATGGGCGCCAACCTCGCTGACAGGTACGGCAGCGGCGCGGGCGGGGACGGTGCGGGCGGCGCAGGCGGCTCCGGCAGCTACGGCGGCGGTTACGGTTCCGGCGGCTCTCTGACGGCCCCCTATATCGGAAAGAATTCTACCGGCAACGGCGGTTCCGCGGCCGGCAAGGGCGACGGCAGATTGGATAGCGCGCTGGGCGCGACAAGCGGTAAGATCCCCGTGCCGGGCAGCCCTTCCAAGGTCAACGCAAAGAGCCTCGGCCGCGTTTCGGGGTTCACCTGGAAGAACGTGGGCTACACCGTCGCCGGCGCTAAAATGAATGTCCGGCTGGGCCAGGAAGCTTCCATATACAGGCTGGCTGATACCTTCGCCATGACCACTTCCGCGGCGCAGTTCACCACCGCGGCTCCCGAATACCAGGCTTCTTACCCCGGCGCCCCCTACGACGGCACCCCGGTTAACCTGGCCCTCGTCCAGACCCTGCAGGACCCGCCGGTAGTTTCGCCGGACGTCAGCTATATAGACCAGCAGACCATCGACGTGACCGGTGTGCAGGCGGCGGCGGAGGTCTGCACCAATTCGCAGTCCACGCACGGCACCCTCATGTCCGACGCGATGACCGATATGACCGTCAGGGAAGAGGAGATGAGCCATCGCCGCCCCGACTGCGACAACAGCGGCGCGGTGAACGCCTGGAACAGCGAGGTGACAGGCTACCTGCTCCCGCTCTGCCAGAAGTTCAACGCGGAGAACGCCCTCCTTTCGGCCGACTGCCAGGTGAATCCGGACCCGATAGGCTGCGGGATGTACAGCACTTACACGGACGCCGGCGGCATGCTGATAAAGTACTGCCCGAAGCCCGGCTGCAAATGCAGCTGGAAGAACCCGTTCTGCTGCTTCATCTGGTTCCTGTTCTGGCTGCTCTTCTTTGCCGTGATGGCCGCGCTGTGGGCGATCTTCGGCCCGCTGATGGCTATCCTGGCGGCCGTGTTCACCGTGCTGCTCCTCGATACCTTCTTCCCCGACGACGCCACGGTGCCGGCGGGTCTTGATCCGGGTCCCGGGGGGATGACGGAGAACGACATGAAGACCAAATTCACCGGCACGCCCGCGCCCTGAGGAAGGGCGGCGTCCGCGGTAGCAGCGTCAGGCGGTAACTCTCAAGCCCGTAGTTTAAGGTCTGTGCAGTACAGGAGCGATCGTATCCGAATGAGCACATCAAGCGTCTCAAAGGCGGCCGGCTTGTGAAGGCCTTTTTGCGGCCCGCTTGCCGCCTTAAACCGCAGGTTCCCGCGCCCGCCCCAGGCGGGCGGCCGGCGCCCGGTTCCGGAACGATGCGCGGACTTTAAACCGTGGGCTTGTTCTTTTGCCGGCGGGCCGTATGGGCCAAAGGGCCTAGGCGGAACAGGGACGATGGGCACTTGTGCGGAACGCGGATGACTGATAAAGTATATTAGGGGAAAGTGCGCCCCTTTCGGTGTTTCAGGGAATTAAGGGATTTAAGGTTAATATAGCGAGCGCGGGACCGCCCGCAAAGAATATCAGGAGGAGTTATGAACTACCGCAACGACGACACGAAGCGCGATGAAGGCGGCCCGGTCATCGGCAAACTCGGGGCTTCTTTCAAGAAGACCTCTTCCTTCGGCAAAACGCCGCTGTTCTCGAAAGCGGCCGGCAGCTTCATGGAAAGGATCAAGAACCTTTCCAAGAAAGACCTGGCCTTCGTGGTAGTAGGCCTGAGCGTCCTGGTAACGGCGCCCGTGGCCGAATACCTCATGTCCAAGCCTTCGAGCGACAACCAGCTCACCAGCGGGTTCGGCGCCCGCGGCGACGGCGGCTCCTCGCTTTACGAACCCGGCATCAACTCCCTGAGCCAGGGCTCCCCGGACGGCTCCGGCGAAGTCATAACGCCCCTGAGCTCCAGGGCCCCGGCCTCGCTCATCATCGGCTCCCAGCAGGCCGCGCCCGCCGCGCCGCCCCCGCCGCCTCCCAGCACCAGCTACAGGGACGCGATGAAAGACGCAGGCCGCCAGGCATTTTCTGACGCCGCCAAATCAGTAGGCGCGCCCACCCCCATCCCAAGGATGCAGAGCGGCCTGAGGGGCATGGGCTCTTTCTTCGGCGGCGGCGAGGGCTCCAGGACCAGCGGCGGCGCCGACGGCAAAATACTCGGCAGCGCGAAGAACGCGTCGGGCAAGGCCCAGGGGCGCTCCATGGTCGGCCCCGTGGGCGGGGTCGGCTACAAGGGCGTGGCCAACACCCCCAACTATGTCAACAAAGGCGCTTTTGAAAAACTGCGCGGCCAGGCGGACAAGGCGGCAGGTCATTTCTCGGGCGCCAGCGGCACCGGTTCCCTTGACCGGGCTGCGGCCGAATCCCCGGATGCCCGCGGCGGCGGCGGTATGGGCGCCGGCGGCACCGGCGACGGCTACAAATCCCCGCCCTCTAACAGCCCTCACGGCAAGAGCTCTTTCACTCCCCCCGAAAGCCTTGAGAACCTGGCCGCCAAGTACCGGCTCCAGAAGCAGCTCGAGTGGGAAGAATACCTGAAGCACGGCATAGCCAAGGAACTGATCCAGGCCGTGGTCGGCGCTTTCGGCCAGTCCCTCGGCAAGTTCGTCGGCGGCACGACGGACAAGCTGCTGGGTCAGGGCGGCAGCGGCCCGCAGGAATACATCTGCGTGCAGATGAAGGACAAGACCAAGGATTGCGTGCCGGGCAACATGGTGGCCGGCCCGCGGAGCAAGGACCCGAAGACCGTTGACGGGTGGATAAACAGAGGCACCTGCGCCTGCGGCCCGATGACCCCCGATGAGTCCACGGCCGCCAACGGCGGAGGCGGCGGCACCCCTAACCCTTCCCCGAACCCGTCCCCGGAGCCCAGCCCTAATCCTTCTCCGAATCCGTCCCCGGATCCCAACCCCGTAACGCCCCAGCCGGTAAAGGAGCTGTTCTCCGGCTACGATGAGGTCCTGAAGCAGATGCTCATCTCCCGCACCGACGGGGCCAAGGCCGCGGACCCGGTCGCCCTGCTGGACAATACCATGCAGATCGCCGGCGGCTTCCCGAACCTCAAGGCCAACGAACTGACCGAGAGGATAAAGCAGACCGGGATCAGCGCGCAGCAGTCGGAGATCGCCGATTATTCGCGCAGCATAGCCGACGCGAAGCAGCAGGTCGCTGCGGTCAAATCGGAATATAATATATTCATGGCCAAGTTCAATAATGTAATGAAGGCCGCCAAGAACGGCACCCTGGTCATGGGTTCCGAACCGAAGACCGGCGAGCTTACCGCGCAGGCTTCCATGGGCGAGGCGGTGATGCCGTTCCTCGAAGCGTCCGAATCGACCCTGAAAATGTATGAAAAGGACTTCCTCGCGAAAGCCGAAGACAAGATAAAGCTGAACGAAAAAGCCCTGGAAATATACAACCAGCAGGTAACGTTCGACGCCGCCGTCACCGAAAAGATCAATTCCGAGTATACCGGCCAGGACGGCGTGCTGAAAACCGCCGAGGACGTGTATAAGGAACTTGACGAGATAAAGAAAGGCCTGACGGCCGGCACGCCGCCGACCGCCGAGCAGCAGACGACCATCATCAACGACTACAAGAAGCTTACCGGCATGGAGCCCGCGGTGAAGCCGGCGGCCGCCCCCGCGGCCACCACCCGCGGTCCCGCCCTCGACGCCTACGCGACGGCCTTCAACACCAAGAACGCCGTTTACAGGGACCAGGTCGCGGCCCCGCAGCAGCAGGGGCTCATAACCCGCCCCATAGCCTGGAGGGGTCTGAAAGCCGAAGAGCCTTTCC
>CAZJUL010000196.1:0-5710 GCA_964549095.1 uncultured Elusimicrobiaceae bacterium | reverse complement strand
TAGAACACGTCGCCGGGATAGGCTTCGCGGCCGGGCGGGCGCCGCAGCAGCAGCGACATCTGCCTGTAGGCCTGCGCGTGCTTGGAGAGGTCGTCGTAGATGACCAGCGTGTGCCGGCCTTCCCACAGGAAGCCTTCGCCGATGGTGCAGCCGGAGTAGGGCGCCAGGTAAAGCAGCGAGGCCGGCTCCGAAGAGCTGGCGGAAACGATGATGGAATATTCCATCGCGCCGTGGTCGGCCAGGGTCTTGGCCACCCGGGCCACGGTGGATTCCTTCTGGCCGATGGCCACGTAGATGCAGATGGGGCGCGTGGCGGCCGGCTCGTTCTTCTGGTTCAGGATGGCGTCTATCGCTACGGCCGTCTTGCCGGTCTGCCTGTCGCCGATGATGAGCTCGCGCTGGCCGCGGCCGATGGGTATCATGGCGTCGACGGCCTTCAGGCCGGTCTGCAGCGCCTCTTTCACCGGCATGCGCTCCAGTACGCCGGGCGCGATGATCTCAACGGGGCGCGTCTTCTTCGCCTTTATAGGGCCCTTCCCGTCTATCGGCTTGCCGAGCGGGTTCACCACCCTGCCTATCAGCTCGGGCCCCACCGGGACTTCCATTACGCGGCTGGTCCGGCTCACCCGGTCGCCTTCCTTTATAAGCGAGTCCTGGCCCATCACTACGGCGCCGACGTTCTCGCGTTCGATATTAAGGACCATCCCCTGCACGCCGCCCTCGAACTCCACCAGTTCGCCTATGACGGCGCTGTTCAGGCCGTAGATGCGGGCTATGCCGTCGCCGACCTGCAGCACCTGGCCGGTCTCGCTCAGCTGCGCCTCGGGGACGAATTTTTCTATCCGCTTCTTGATGATGTCCGTTATCTCTTCGGGTCTGATCATGGTTGTCCTTTAATCGGCGAGTATGCTCTTTTTAAGCTTTTCCAGCCTGCCTTTAATGGTGGCGTCTATGAATAGATCGTTTATCCTGATCCGGAGTCCGCCTATGGCCTCCTCCGAAACTTCCGCGCGGACCAGCGGCTTTTTTCCCAGCACCGCCGCGAGGTCCTTCTCAAGGCGGGCCAGCTCTTCGCGGGACAGCGGGTGCCGTGAATAGACCTCGGCCCGGACCAGCCCCGCGTGGGAATTGAAGAGTTCCTCGCACTCCGCCAGGGCCGCGTCCAGCAGGTAGAACCTGTTCTCTTTCAAAAGCAGCCGGGCGAACTCCGCCGCGGGGGACGCGCCCAGCCCGCCGGGCAGCAGCTTGGCGAGGATCTCTTTTTTATTCTCGAAGCCGACCAGCGGGTGCAGCAGCAGCTTTTTGAACTGGCCGGCGGCGGCGCGGACTTTTTCAAGCTCGCTTATCCTGCTCCTGGCCGTGGACTCGCCCAGCGGGGTGGAGAACGCCTGCCCGTGCAGGGCCATGTAGGCCCTGGCGTAGCGTTTGGCGAGCGTGATGTCGGCAGCTTTCATAGCCTGTATTTCGCGTCTTTAGCCTCGAGCTCTTTCAGGAAGCGGTCCACCAGCTCGGTATTGGACTTCTGGTCCACGCTCCTGAGCAGCACCTTTTCGGCCGCCAGCAGCGCCATCCCGGCCACCTTGTCCTTGAGTTCCTTGGCCATCTCGCGCCGCTGCGCCTCTATCTCGTTCTTGGCCGTTTCCAGCATCGCCGCCCCGGCCTTCAGAGTGTGCTCCAGTATCTGTTCCCTCTCCCTGGCGCCCTGCGCGCGCGCCTGCTCCAGCTGGGAACCCACTTCCGCCTTCAGCTCGGCCAGGCGGGCTTCAAGCTCGGCCTTTATCTTTTCGGACTCGGCGCGGGCCTTCTCCGCGGCCTCCCTGTCGTGGCGCAGGGAGCGCTCGCGCTCTTCCACGGCCTTGATGAGGGGGGCCCAGGCTGTTTTAGAGAGCAGGACCACCAGCAGTATGAATATGCTTATGGTCCAGAACATCAGGCCGAATTCGGGCTTTATCAACGCTTCCATAGGAATACTCCCGTCGGATCAGGGTCGGGGACGTCAGAGCCGGAGACGTCAGAGCCGGGGACATACCTTGCCGCAAGGTGTGTCCCCAATGCTTGATACTTATTTATGCGCTTCGGACTGCGCGGCCGCCGCGCCGCCGCCGGCTCCGCCTTCGGACTTCGGCATGCCGAAATTCATTACGGCCAGCAGGCAGATGACCAGCGCGAAGAACGCGAGGCCTTCTATCAGGGCGGCCGCGATGATCATCGTGGTCCGCAGGGCGCCGCCGGCTTCGGGCTGGCGGGCCGTGCCGTCGAGCGCGCTCGAGGCCAGCTTGCCGATGCCCAGGCCCGCGCCCACCAGCGTCAGGCCGGCGCCTATGCCGGCGCCTATGTAGCCGAGTCCCAAAAACATCATGTCGTTCATTTAGTTCCTCCAGTTGTTAATGCGGGTGCATCGAAGCGCCCGTAAAGATCGCGGTCAGAAAAGTGAATATATACGCCTGCAGGAAAGCCACGAACAGCTCCAGCAGGAGCACGAACAGGATAAGCAGCACGGCCGCCGGCGCCGCCACCCCCAGCCCCAGGAAGGGGCTCACCGCCCCGAACATGAAGATGAGGCCGATGAAGGACAGGATGACTATGTGCCCGGCTATCATATTTGCGAAAAGCCGCACGCAGAGCGCGAAGCTCTTGGTCAGCATACCTATCAGCTCTATCGGGAAAAGCAGCGGGTAAAGCCAGAGCGGAACGCCCTTGGGAACGATATGGCCCACATAGCTCACCAGCCCCTGCTCCCTGATGCCGGCGAAATTTATCAGCGCGAAGGTGGTCAGGGCCAGCCCGCCGGTGACGGCCAGGTTGCCGGTGGCGGTGGAGCCGTAGGGCACCAGGCCGATCAGGTTCATGGCCAGGATGAAGAAGAACAGGGTGGAGAAATACGGCAGGTAAGCCGCCGTCTTGTGGCCGAGGTTGGGGCCGACTACTTCGTCGCGCAGGAAAAGCACTATGATCTCTATCATGGAGCGGAAAGGCGCCAGGACCGGGCTGGTGCTCCTTATTAACAGCGGGAGCAGCACCAGCAGCAGGAAGGCCGCTATCAGCATCATCAGCACGTGCTTGGAGAAAGGGAGGTTAAGGGAGCCGAGCCGGAACCAGGTCCAGATATGGTCTACGATGTGGTGCTCAAGTATGCCCTTCAGGTCCATTTTTTTTCAGCGGGACTATCTCAAAGATAAACTGCGTGAAGATCAGGATTCCGGCGAACGGCACTAAAATTATATATCTTTTGTCGCGCAGAAACCAAACCGCGGTGACGAGGAAGAGCAGCCGCCAGAAAAAGCCGGCCACGAAAACCGAATAAAACACCTTGTCCGGCTTGCCCAGCGCCTTTTTCAGCGCGTAGCGCGAGGCCGCGCCGTTCAACAGCCCGCAAACGGCGCCCCAGAACAAAGCGGAATAAAGACTATCGATCATAAGTATCAGGGGACGTAGCTTCCTAACTTCCTATTTATCCCGGTCCGGAGCGAGTTAGGAAGTTAGGAAGCTACGTCCCCTTCCCCTTCTTTTTCCTGTCACCCTCTTTCGGCAGTTCCCTGATGACCAGGTAGAAACCCCCGGCCATACCGGCGGCTGAACCGCCCAGCATAAGCCAGGGCGACAGCCCGAAATAAATGTCCAGCTTGTAGCCGCAGTAAAAGCCCAGCAGCACCGCCGCCGCCAGCTCCAGGCCGACCTGCGCGTATTTGAACCAGCTTTCTTCGTTATCCTTCACCCTGAAATTCTATCACTTTTCCCCCCGCCGGCGGGCGCCGGCGAAAGCGCGCGGAAGAGACGCCTGAACACGCTCCGCGATTCCAGGGCCGCGGCGTATTCCACATAAACCGGGTCTTTCGAAAGATGGCGCTCCTCGGTCCAGGCCCTCCCCGCATAAATAAAGTTCACCGCCAGCAGCAGCAGCGAATTGACGAACGCCTCAGCGGGCCCGTTCCGGGAGATGAAGGGTATGCAGATCAGCCACCAGGCGATGTTCTTGCTCACATAGGCGGGATGCTTCATGAAGCGGTAGGGCCCGTTGGTGAGTATCCCCCTGTGCGTGAGATTGGAGAACCGCAGCCCGAAAGGCAGCGTGGCCCACACATAGACCAGCAGCAGGAAAAGTATCGCCGAGCCCCAGACGATATAACCGGCCTCGTTCGTCCAGAGCCAGTTCCCCCAGGCGTAGTTGTCGTCGTAGTGCAGGTAATTGGTGTAGATCAGGTCCCAGAACGGCCGGTAACACGCCAGGGCGGCCATCCAGCCCAGCAGCGTGGGCTCTACCGACCTTATGTGGGAATCCAGTATCCTTAGGGTTAAAAGATAGCCCGCGCAGACGAACGCCAGGTCCACCGTGAATATCAGGTTATAGAGGTGGACGTAAAAGACCCTGAAATTATCCAGCGCGCGCGCCGGATCGTGCGCCCTGACGAACGCGATATTGCCGGCAAGGTAGCTGAACATTACGGCCAGGAAAAAAACCTTCACCAGCCAGCCCAGCAGGTGCTGCGCTATTATCCGCCGGTCCGCGCCGGCCCAACCGCCCGTAACCAGCAGCCCCAGGTGCCAGTAGCCGTCGGCGTGCCGGTCCGAATAACGGTCGAGGATGAAAAAATACGGTATCCCGCCGAAAACCATCGCCGGCAGCGCGTACTTCACCAGCTCCCAGTAAGGGGCGTAGAACGGATCGCGGTATTCCGGGATGGCCCGGTAATACAGGGCGGCCAGGCAGAGCGTAAGGTAAAGGCCGGTCAGCTTGACGGCGACCCTTCCGATATCGGGCGGATTACTGCGCGAAAAATCCAGGCCGGTGGAAGGTCGCTTATAGGTTTTCAGGAAAACGGCTTCCAGCAGGGCTACCGGTGCGGCGAAGGCGAGGATGGCCAGCATCGAGCCTTTCACCGGTTCTACGCTAAAGTGCCTGATGGCGTACAGCGCGCCTAAAAAACAGGCCAGCCCGGCCAGGTTTACCGGCATCGACGTGCACGAGGCGGGCAATGCCCGGGGCCCGGGGTTTACGCTGGTGTTCTCCAATTTTCAGCCTCTTCCCCGTCCGCCGGGACGGGAGCGCCTGCGGGGTCAGCCTATCATCATGCCCATCAGTATGCAGAGCCCCGCCCCCGCGCCAGCCCAGGTGACCATAGCCGTCATGGCCATAGCCGCATTGCCCATCATCGCCAGCGTGGCGCCGGCCATTGCCAGCCCGGAACCGAGCATATAACACGTGCCCAGCGCCGTCTGGCGGTGTATGGAAAACAGTTCCGTGGAGAGCGACAGCGCGTACGCGCCGGCGGCGAACGCCGCGACGCACATGGCCAGTCCGACCGCGTAGCCTATGCCGGTCCAGCCGGCAGCGGCTATGATCGCAGCGCCGGCGATAGCCAGGGCGGCGGAAAGCATTACCAGGAGCGCTATCTTCTTGACGAGGCCGGCCCACGGGCTGATATCGGCGGGGACGGGCGGAGGATCGACAATGCCGCTGCTGCTGCCGCTGGAACTACCGCTGGAACTCCCGCTGCTGCCGCTGGAGATTCCACTGGAACTTCCGCTGCTGCTGCCGCTGGAACTACCGCTGGAACTCCCGCTGCTGCTGCCGGAACTGCCGCTTGAACTGCCGCCGCTGCTGCCGGAGCTGCTGCCGGAACTGCCGCTTGAACTGCCGCCGCTGCTGCCGGAGCTCCCGCTGGAACTGCCGCTGGAACTGCCGCCGCTGCTGCCGCCGGGAGGATCGTCG
>CAZJUL010000195.1:0-5730 GCA_964549095.1 uncultured Elusimicrobiaceae bacterium | reverse complement strand
GCGTCGATGGCGCCCTCGGCCGCGCCGGCGCCGATGACGGTGTGCAGCTCGTCGATGAACATTATGATGTTGTTCTTGGCCTTGCGTATCTCTTCGATGATGGCCTTAAGGCGCTGCTCGAACTCGCCGCGGTACTTGGTGCCGGCCACGATGGACGCGAGGTCCAGGCTCAGCAGGCGCTTGCCCAGCAGGGTGTCGGAGATCTCGCCGGCGGTTATCTTCTGCGCCAGGCCTTCCACTATGGCGGTCTTGCCTACGCCGGGTTCGCCCACCAGCACCGGGTTGTTCTTGGTGCGGCGGCCCAGCACCTGTATCAGGCGGTCTATCTCGTTTACGCGGCCGATGCAGGGGTCGAGCTTGCCTTCCTTCGCCATCTGCGTCAGGTCGCGCGCGAACTCGTCCAGCGTGGGGGTCTTGGTCTTGCCCTTAGGCGCGGCGTGCGAGCCGTGTGCCTTGGTTTCCTTAGGGGATTCCTTTTGCTCCATCTCGCCCAGGATGTTCAGCACTTCCTCGCGGACGGTCTCGAGCTTCAGGCCCAGATTCTCCAGCACGCGGGCGGCCACGCCTTCCTCTTCGCGGATGAGGCCCATCAGGATGTGCTCGGTGCCGATATAGGAATGGCTCATATGCTGGGCCTCTTCCACCGCGTATTCCAGGACCTTCTTGGCCCGCGGGGTGAAGGGGATCTCGCCCAGCAGCATCATATTGTCGCCCGTGCCCACGATCTTCTCGATCTCAGCGCGTACCTTGCGCAGGTCCACGCCCAGGCTCTGCAGCACCTGCGACGCCACGCCTTCGCCGAGCGCGATCAAGCCCAGCAGGATGTGCTCGGTGCCGACATAGTCGTGGTTAAGCCGCTTGGCCTCTTCCTGCGCTATCAGGATGACCCGCTGCGCCCTTTCGGTAAATCTCGTTCCCATTGTTGTTCCTCCGGTGGCAGAATAATAAATCTATACAATGCGCGCGCCGGGCGCGCAAATTACTTCGCAAAGATTATATTATGACACATACACGGCGGGGAAATCAAAAAAAAGGGGGACGCTGATGACTAAATGACTAAAGAGCGTTAGTCATTTAGTCATCAGCGTCCCCTTTATTACGCGCGGCGGACCTTTATCCGGAAACCTTCCACCGACTGCACCACCACTTCGCCACCGGCGGGAATATCCCCGGCCACGCTCTCGGCGTTCCAGAGCTCGCCCTCCACCAGCACCATGCCCTTCGGCGCCAGCGCGGTCTTGACCAGGCCCTTTTTATTCACAAGGCTCTCTATCCCCGTGACCACATTGCGCATCTGCGCCTTTATCACTATCCAGGCCAGCAAGGCCACAATGAACACCAGCGCTATAAGTGACGATCCTAGTATCTGCATGGATATTGAAAGCCCTCCTATGGACGGCATATTGAACAGCATCAGCGCGCCCAGAATAACCGACGCCGCCCCGGCCAGCGTCAGCAGCCCGTAGCTGAGCACCTTTATCTCCGCGATGAAGAACACGAAGCCCAGCAGTATCAAAAGCACGCCGGCGAAATTAGCCGACAACGTCTGGAAAGAATAAAAGCCCAGCACCAGCGCCACTGCACCGACAACGCCGGGCAGTATGAGGCCAGGATTATAAAGCTCTATAAAAAGCCCCGCCGCCCCCAGGCTCATCAGTATCATCGCGATGTTCGGGTCGGTTATCGTGGCCAGGAATTTCTGCCTGCGCGTCTGCTTAAAGTCCTCTACCGCCGGAGCAGAAGCCTTCAGCTTCCCGAAATCGGCCAGTTCCCGGCCGTCCAGCTTCGCCAAAAAGGCCGCCATGTCCGCGGCGATGAAATCCGCCGTCCCGTTCTTTACCGCCTCTTCGGCCGAGATGGAATCGCTCTTCGTAACGGCCTTTATGGCCCACTCCACGTTGCGCCCGCTCTTCTCGGCGATGGATTTCATGTAGGCCGAGGCGTCGTTCAGCACCTTTTCTTCCATCGGGTCCTTCTGCTTGCCGTCCTTATCCTTGTCCTTGGACAGCGACGGCATGGTGGCGATCATCACCGGGTGGGCCGCGCCTATGTTGGTGCCGGGCGACATGGCCACTATGTTCGACGCCATAGCGATAAAGACGCCGGCCGAAGCGGAAACATACAGGGCCACAGGAACTTTTGAGGCCAGTATCCGCTTGATGATGTCGCGCATTGAGCTGTCCAGCCCGCCGGGGGTGTCCAGCTGTATCACCACCAGGTCGAATTTGTCTTCGTTGGCCTTGTCTATGGCCTCGTTAATGAACTCGGCCGCCGCCGGGGTGATGACGCCCGAAAAAGGCGCGGCCAGGATCTTGTTGACCTCGTATATTTTCAGCGGCTTCGCGGGTTCCTTGGCCGCCGGCTTCGCGGCCGGTTTGGGCTGTACCTTGGCAGGGGCGGGCTTGGCCGCCGCGGGCGCCGGTTTTACCGCCGTCTTGGCCGGCTCGGCGGCGAAAGAGAAACCGCCAAAAGCGATGATAAGGACCGACAGAACCGCCGTCTTTTTGAACATATATGCCTCTCGGGACCCGTGACAGAAGACTTTAAATAATGCCGGTTAACCGGCGGGATTGCTACAATCATTATACATCTTTGGCTGTCCGCCATTAAAAGCAACGCCCCGGCTGCTATGTGTTACAATATCCTTACAGGGGATCCAATTATGGCGGACAAAGAAACATTCCTGATATTCGCGGCGGAAGAAAAACTTCCGGATTTCACCCTCGTAACGGAGATCATCGCCAAATTCCTGGGCCTGAACAGGGACGACGCGGCCAAAGCCGCCCGGCACTCCTGGGGCTTCCTGGGCGAAGGCCTGGACGAAGAAAAAGCGGAGGAACTGCTCCGGCTCTGCGGCACTTACGGCATAGAAGCGGCTAAACTGCCGACGGCCAGCCTCCCCGCGCCGGAACCCCCGCTGCAGATAACCAAACTGCTCATTGAGCCGGATAAGCTCATCTATTCCGAAAGCAACGGCGAGACGGACGAGCTGCCGCGGGAAGCGGTAAGCGTGCTTTCCGCAGCGCCGATCAAAACCCTGACCTCCAGGATGGTAAAGTCAAAAGAAGGCCCCTCGGACCAGGAGCGGGCCGTGAGGATAGGGATAATGGCCGTAACGGGATTGCCCATAGGCCTGGGCAAGAGCAAAGAGGTGAATAAAGAAGTAAAAAGCTCCGAAACCTCTTTCTATATGGACCTGGTGGAAAAAAACGGCGGGCGGCTCAGGTTCTGCTCCGATAGTTTCGATTTCTCTTTCCTGGCCGCTGAAAAGACCTACGCGAGCCAGCTGAATTTCCGGCTGATGGCCGCCAAGATAGCGGCCTTCGCCCCGCACGCCTTTAAGAACGCCGGCCTGTGGGCCATCCTTGAAGGCAAACCCCTCAGCACCCTCCCCTACGATACCATTGACGACTTCGAACAGGAAACCCTGCGCCTGCTGGCCCTGTCCCGGCTGAAACAATAGTAAATTCGGGGACACAATACCTAATTCTAGCCGCCTAAATAGGTATTGTGTCCCCGAATAAAAAAACCGCCCCCCTGCGGACAGGGGAGCGGTTTTTATTTATTCCTTCGTTTGGTTTAGAAGGACATTACGAACTTGGCCGAGGGGACGAAGTAGGACAGGTCCGAGGCAACCAGGTGGTAGCGCACGTCGCCGCCGATCTTCATCTTGTCGTTCAGGGGGAACATCATGCCGCCGCCGAGGTTGAAGCCGAATTCCGACTCGCTGCCGGAAGCGCCTGCAATGTCGATCGAGCAGCTGTACAGGCCCATACCGAACAGACCGTATATGTCGGCCTTGTTGCCGCCCATGTCGATCTCTTTCGAGTACTTCGCGTAAGGCAGAAGGCCCAGGGTCGAGACTTCGTAATCATACGTGTAGCCCGCGCCGAGGCCGAGCGGATCGTAATCGCCGGAGCCGCTGGTGTATATGATCTCCGCGCCGAGGGAGAACATATCGTTTATCTTGTAGCCTTCGAAGCCGAAGCCGAACGCTATGCCGCCGTCGATGATGTCACCGACGTCGCCGCCGGGCATCGCGTAACCGAGCATGACCGAGCCTTCTTTCTTCATCTCGCCCGCGAACACGGTCGTGCCGATCGCGCCGATGACCAACAACGCTATTATCGCTATGACTAATTTCTTCATTAATGTACTCCTCCTCTTTGGTTTCGTAAGCCCCCGTTATACGGGGCTTTGAGTTCACGCGCCTTACGGCTGCGGGTCCTCGCTCTCCCTGGCCGGCTTTCGCCCGCCAGTTAGCGCCTGCCCCGTTTCCGGGGCCTACGGCCTTGAAGGAGAAGCGCTTTAAAATCGCGCTTGGCGCTTTTGCGGCGCCCCCCCGCAACATCCGGGAGACCTCCTCTGCAGAGCACTACTATTATCGCAAAAGGGAAATTAATTTGTCAAATCCCCAATGGCGGCCCTATGGCGCCGCGGCGCGGCACGGCCTGGCCTCAGGCGGCTTTCAGCTTCTCCGCGTAGGCCGCGTGGAACTTCTTCATCTTGGCCACCAGCTCCGTTATCTCGTCCCTTGGCGGCAGGAAGGTGGTGCGGAAGTGGAGCGTGCCGGGCAGCTGGCCGAAGCCGGAGCCGGGCACCACGCAGATGCCGGTCTCCTCCAGCAGGCGCAGGCAGTATTCCGAATCCCGCGCCGCTTCGTACTTGAGCCGCGCCTCAGGTGTCATCTTGGAAACATCCGCGTCTTTCTTATGCGGCAGCTCGAACTTCACGAAGGCGTACATCGCGCCCTGCGGGATATCGGTGCTCATGCCCTTTATCTCGTTCAGGCCTTTCCCGAGTATTTCCGCCTTCTCCTTCATGTCGCGCAGGATGGCGTCGCGCTCTTTGGCGTAAAGGGCGTGGCTGGCGTCCCCCTTCTTGGGCGGGGCCACCATCAGGTAGGTCACCAGCTGGCCGGCCGTGTTGGAACAGAGGCCTATGGACTGCAGCTTGATGAGCTCCGCGTAGACGTCGTCCGGCATGTTCCGGATCTCCATATAGCCGCCGCGGTGGCCGCATTCGCCGATGAAGCCCTTGGAAACCGAATGGAAGCTGAACAGCGTAACGTCCTTTTCGCCCATTTCGTGCAGCACCTTGGCGAAAGAGTGGAACTTCAGGCCTTTGCCGTAGACGTTCTCCTGGTAGACCTCGTCGGCCAGTATGGACAGGTTATGCTTCTTCGCGAAGCGGATTATCATCTCTATGTTGTCTTTGGAAAGCACGGCGCCGGTAGGGTTGCCCGGGTTGATGACCACTATGGCCACCGGGTTCACGCCCTTCTCCCTGGCCGCCTCTATGCTCTTGGCCAGCTCGGCCTCGTTCAGCTGCCAGCCGTTCTCTTCGTCCAGGAAATAATTCACCTGCGTGGCGCCGTAAAGCGCTATGGTGGCGCTGTACAGCGGGTACTGGGGTATCGGGACCAGGTAGCCGTCGTTCGGGGTATTGGTCAGCAGGGTCAGCGCCGACTGTATGCCGCGGCTGGCGCCGCCGGTCAGGATTATCCTGTTCGTGTCCACGGGAATGCCGTCCCGCTCATTGATAAAATCGGCCACGGCCTTGCGGATGAACGGGATACCGGCGCTCTGGGTGTAGGCCCCGGTGCCGCTGGGGTTCTTTTCAAGGACCATCTTCGCCCGCGCTATAGCGTCGGCGGGGTATATTTTAGCCGTCTCGGGCCTGTCCAGCAGGGCTGGGTTTTCCAGCAGGCTCAGCACCTGCCGCACAAAG
>CAZJUL010000194.1:0-5759 GCA_964549095.1 uncultured Elusimicrobiaceae bacterium | reverse complement strand
CCCCCCATCCGCTATGCGGCTACAGGGCAAACCCATGCCTGTCCCGCCGGTTATTCGGGCTTCCTAGATGACTTTCTTTTCCTTCAAGACGGCTAATTCTTCCTTGTTCACGCCTACGCCCGCCAGCACTTCAGCGGTGTGCGCGGAAAGGCGCGGCGGCGGGGCGTTCAGTTCGCCGGGGGTGTCCGAGAACTGCGCGGCCAGGCCGAACAGCTTCAGCGTCCCTATGCCCTCGGCGTTTATTTCCTTCAGTATGCCGCGGTGCTTCACCTGCGGCTGCGAAAGCGCTTCGCCGAGGCTGAGTATCGCGCCGCTCGGTATGTCCTTGGCGTTAAGCGAGTCCACCCATTCGTTCGTCGTCTTAAGCGCCAGCTTCTCTTCTACCAGCGGGGTGAGGAGCTTGCGGTTCTTTTTGCGGATGTCGCGCTTCTCAAAGCGCGCGTCCGTCTTCAGCTCCGGCGCGCCCAGCTCGTCGCAGAGCGCTTCCCACTGCTCCTGCTTGTTGGCGGCTATGTTGATGTAGCCGTCCTTCGTTTTGAAGGTGCCGGAAGGCGCCGCGGTAAAGTTGTCGTTGCCCATCGGCACCGGCTTCTGCCCGGCTATCAGCAGGTTGGCCGCCACCCAGCCCATCAGGGGCATGATGGAATCGATCATCGCGATGTCTATGAGCTGGCCCTTGCCGGTGCGCTCGCGGTTGTAGAGCGCAGCCATTACCGCGAAGGCGGCGTTGAGGCCGCCCACCGTGTCGCAGACCGGGAAGCCGGCGCGCAGCGGGTTCAGGCGCTCGTCGCCGTTTATGTCCATCACGCCGCTCAGTCCCTGTATGATCTGGTCGTAGGCGGGCTTGAAGGCGTCCGGTCCGGTCTGGCCGAAGCCGGAGATGGAGCAGTACACCAGCCGCGGGTTTATTTCCGCCAGCGTCGGGTAGCCGAGCCCCAGCCTGCCCATCACGTCGGGCCTGAAGTTCTCCACCAGCACGTCGGCGGTCTTCACCAGCTTCTTGAAGATCTCTTTCCCCTCCGGCGTCTTTGTGTTCAGCGTCACGGATTTCTTGTTGCAGTTCTGCGCCAGGAAGCTGGTGCCCATCAGCTGTTCGTTCAGCTCGGGCTTCACGCCCAGCTTGCGGGCCAGGTCGCCGTCCCTGGGGTTCTCTATCTTTATGACCTCGGCGCCCAGCAGCGCCAGGTGCAGCGTGGCGAAGGGCCCCGACAGCACGTTCGTGAGGTCCAGGACCCGAATGCCTTCCAGTATCTGTTTGCCCATATTGAACTCCTGATGTTTTGTTTTTTTTCTGGCTGCGGCCTATTGCGGGCTGGCGGCCGGGGCCTTGTTGATGTGGATATGGCCTATCTTGTAGACGAAGCCCTGCATGTCGCGGCCGAAATACGCCGCGGCTTCGCGGGCCACGCCGATAAGCTTCTGCAGGTCCACGTCCAGGCGCAGGCCGTCCCTCTGCAGGGCGTGGACGAAATCTTCGGTGGCCACATTGCCGGCCGCCACCTTGGTGAAGGGGCAGCCGCCCAGTCCCGCGAACGAGGTCTCGAACGAAGTCGCGCCCGCGCGCATCGCGGCGTAGCTGTTGGCCAGGCCCAGCCCGTAAGTGTTGTGGAAATGGCAGGTGCACTCGACGCCCTTGTCCAGCTTGAAGATCTCGCCGAACAGGCGCTCCACCTGCGCCGGGTGCGCGTGCCCCGCCGTGTCGGCCAGGCTGATATTGCGCAGGCCGGCTTCAAGATAGGCGCGCACCATACCGAGCACGCGCTCCTCCGGGACCGTGCCTTCGAAGCCGCAGCCGAAAGCGGACTGTACCGAGACCTGGACTTTCTTGCCGGCGGCCAGGGCGGCCTTGGCGGCGCCGATGATGCGCCGCGTGGCTTCTTCGGTCCCCATCCCGGTGTTCTTCATGCTGTGGGTCTCGCTGGCCGAGGCGCCCATGCAGAACATCTCTACGCCGCAGGCCAGGCCGCGCTCCAGGCCTTTTTCGTTCAGGACCAGGCCGGAAAGGACGGCGCCGGAAGTTTTCCCCGCCGTCAGCCGCCGGAAGAGCTCGTCCGTGTCGGCCATCTGCGGGACCTTCACCGGGTGGACAAAAGAGCCGACCTGGACTATGTCCACGCCCGACGCCATCAGGGCGCGCAGCCAGGCTTCTTTCTTGTCCGTCGGGACGACCTGCTGTTCCATCTGCAGGCCGTCCCTCGGGCCCACCTCGTGCAGTATCACGCGGTTCGTGTTCTCGGCCGCCATGTTATTTCGTCGCCGTGGCGCCGCACTTGTCCGCTATGGCCTTCGCCATTTCCAGCGTGGTGCTGGAGCCGCCCATATCGTAGGTGCGCACTTTGCCTTCGGCTATCACTTCGCCCACCGCGTCCTCTATCAGCTTCGCCTTGGCGGTCTCGCCCAGCCATTCCAGCATCATCTTGGCCGCCAGGATGGTGGCTATGGGGTTCACCTTGTAAAGGCCGGCGTACTTGGGGGCCGAGCCGTGGGAGGGCTCGAACACGCCGAGCTTTTCGCCGATATTGGCGGAGCAGCCGAAGCCCAGCCCGCCCACCATCTGCGCGCTCAGGTCGGAAATGATGTCGCCGTACAGGTTCGGGGCCACCAGCACGTCGTAGTTGAACGGGTTCTTCAGCAGCCACATCGTCATGGCGTCTATGTTCGCGTCGTCCATCTTTATCTCGGGGTAGTCCTTCGCCACCTGCTTCGCCGTCTCAAAGAACAGCCCGTCGGTGGCGCGCACCACGTTGGCCTTGTGGACCACGGTCACCTTCTTGCGCCCGAACTTCCGCGCGAACTCGAAGGCGGCCCGGACTATGCGCTCGGAGCCTTTCTTCGTGTTGATCTTGCAGGAGATGGCGTATTCGTCGCTCTTCAGGTGCTTGAAGGCCTTGAACGCGGGGGCCAGCTCGGCGAGCGTGTCGCGCAGCTTGTCGGGCACGGTGTTGAATTCCACGCCCGCGTAAAGGTCTTCGGTGTTCTCGCGGTAGACCACTATGTCGATGCCTTCTTTATAGTTCAGCGGGTTCTTGGGATAGGCCTTGCAGGGGCGCAGGCAGATATAGAGGTCGAAGAGCTGGCGCATCCGCACGATGGGCGAGCGGTAGACCAGGCCTTTGCCCTGCAGCGCGGGCACCAGTTCCTTCTCGGCGGATTTTACCGGCTTGGAGGTGATGGCGCCGAACATCGCGGCGTTCACGCTCTTCAGGAGGTCTATGGTGCGCTGGGGGAACGCGTCGCCCTCTTTGCACCAGAATTCCCAGCCAATGTCGCCGTGGATGTATTCGGCGTCCAGGTTCACGCGGTCCAGGACTATCTTCGCCGCTTCCATAACCTCCACGCCCACGCCGTCGCCGGGCAGCCACGCTATCTTATATTTCGCCATTTTAAGCCTCCGTATGCGTTTGAATTCTGCGCCCCGCCCAGCGGTCTTTGCAGGGCCCCGTTTGGGCGCATAACTATACTACCACAAGCCAATTTTGTTGTCAATAAACACCGAAGAGCCCGCCTGAAACACCTCCCTGCTTTGAGAATATCCAATCCTGTTAAACCGGCTTTATCAGATATAGTTTTTTATCGGACATCCGGTAGAACATCGGCAGCACCTTCACTCCGGGGTATTTGTGGTTCAGCCGGCGGGCCTCTGCCAGGACGAAATCTATCTCGTCGTCTATCTCGAAGAGCGGGGCGTACGCCAGGAAATGCTCCAAAGCCCTTTTCCGGGTCCACCCCGCGTTCTTTACCAGCCCGGAAACGAACGCGCGGCGCTTCGAGGCCAGGTTCACCATCCCGCAGTTGTCGTGCCCTATCAGTACGATATGCCGCACGCCGCCGATGGCCACGATATAGGAGATCTTGAACTCGCTGAAGCGGATGTTCCCGCCGCCGGTCCGCAGGATATAAGCGAAATTGTCCGGCAGCCGCAGCTGCTTCCTGTTGTCCATGCACATGCAGATGAGCAGCTCCGCCTTGCCGTATGTGAGGAGCGGCCGGCCGCAATTATGGAATTCCAGCAGGCGGGCGAGGGGCGTGCGCCTGAGGGGCCGCGGGATATCGGCGGCGGTCCGGACCGGTTTCAGACAAGCGCTGAGCTCTTTCATAAATAGCGTCCCGTTTCCCGCGCCTGCCGCGCAGGCCTCACCAAAAGTATAGCAACCGGCATAACTCGCGCAAAATAGATAATTTAGTACAATATCATCGATTAAACCTATGATCCCCATAAACTACCACCACCTCTATTACTTTTACACCATTGCCCGGGCGGGAAGCATAAGCAAAGCCTGCGAAACCCTACTGCTGGCGCAGTCAACCGTGAGCGCCCAGCTGAAGCAGCTGGAAACCTCCCTCGGGTGCCGGCTGTTCGACAGGAAAAAGCGGCGCCTGTTCCTTACCGAAGAGGGCCGCCTGGTCCTGGCCCACGCCGAAAGTATTTTCGAAATGGGGCGCGAGCTCCAGGATGCGGTGCGGGACCGGCCCCGGAGCGGGCGCATCGCCGTCCAGGTGGGCATACTGAACGGGACGCCGCGCGCCTTCGGGCACGCGTTGATAGAATGCCTGCTGAAGGACGGAGCACTGGCCAACGTTACCGTGCACGAAGGGAGCCTCTCCGAGCTGGTGGCGGGCTTGAGCCAGCAGAAGCTGGACGCCGTCCTTTCGGACGTCAGCGTGCGCAGCCAGGACCGGGGCGAGTTCTTCAACCACCTTATCGGGAAGATCCCCGTGGTGCTGGCGGCGGCCCCGCGCCTGGCCGCGGCCTGCCGCAAGTTCCCGGCCGACCTCGACGGCGCCCCGTTCATCCTCCCCTCCCTGCCCAGCCAGGTGTACCACCAGGTACAGGACGCGCTCGCCGTGTGGAAAGTGCGCCCCAACGTGCTGGCCGAAGTGCAGGACGTGGAACTGGCGCGCCGGCTGGCGGTGGCCGGCCGCGGCATCGTCCCGATAAACGCGTACACGGTCGCTGCCAGTCTGCCGGCGGGCGGCCTCAGGGTGATAAACGGCAGCCGGTCCTTGGGCATCTATGAATCGGTATATCTTGTGGTCCGGAAGAGAAAGTGGCCCAACCCGCTGGTGGAGCGCCTGATAAAGAACTTCACCGCGCTGCTCGGCTGACCGGCCGCGGAAGCCTCCGGTCCCCGTCTGTGTCCGGCCCGGTCTTCCCCCTCCCGGGCCGGGCTCCGCATAAGGGATAATTTGATACAATGTTTTCCGTAAAACCTGCCGGTACGGAGGGTCGGATGGTGAAGGCCGCTGAGCCCTGCGAGCTCGACCTTAAAAGCGCGTCGGAACTTATCGGGAAGAAACAGCTCTCACCGGTGGAGCTTGTCAGCTCCTGCTTCAGCCGCATCGGCGCGCTGGACGCAAAGCTGTCCGCCTGGACCCTGCTGGACGAAAAAGGCGCGCTTGCGGCCGCCAAGCGTGCCGAAAAAGAGCTGCTTGCCGGAAAAAGGCGCGGGCCCCTGCACGGCATACCTGTCGGAATTAAAGATATTTTTTATACGAAGGGCCTGCGCACCGAAGCGGGCTCGCGTTCGATGGCCGGGTTCGTTCCCTCTTACGATGCGGCGGCCGTGGAACGGCTGAAAGCCGCCGGCGCAGTCATCCTCGGGAAGACCAGGACCACGGAATTCGCTTTCCTCGATCCGGCCTCCACGCGCAATCCCTGGAACACAAACCACACCCCCGGCGGCTCCAGCAGCGGCTCGGCGGCGGCGGTCGCCTCCCGGATGTGCCCTGCAGCCCTCGGCTCGCAGACCGTGGGTTCC
>CAZJUL010000193.1:0-5809 GCA_964549095.1 uncultured Elusimicrobiaceae bacterium | reverse complement strand
CCAGCTTGCCGGACATCTCCGCCACCGCCTCGGCGTCCAGCGTTTCGGACGCCAGGAGGGCCTGGGCGTGGTAAAGGTTCAGTTTGTACAGGGTTTCGAAGTACGCCGCTTCGGCCTGGAGCACCGCGGCCTGGGCGCGCAGCACCTCCAGCACGCTCTGGCGGCCCTGCCGGTAAAGGGGGCGGAAGAGCTCCAGCGACTGCCTGGCTTTTTCAAAAGTTTCCTTCGCCACCGGCAGGCTTTCTTTGGCCGACGCGTAGCCGTTCAAGGCCTCGGCCACCTCTATCGAAGTTTGTTTGCGGGCCTCGGCCAGGCGGCTGGCGGCCATAGAGGACACGGCCCGGGCAGCGTCTTTCTTAGCGTAATAGCCCGGATCGCCCAGCGGCACGGTAAAGCGCAGGCCCAGCAGGCGGTTCGACCTGAAATCCGAAAGGTTCTCCGAATTGGTCTCCCAGCTCCCGAAGGCCTCCACCACCGGCAGCAGGGACTTGTCCTGCATCGCTTCGGAGGTTCTGTAAACGGCTGCCATTTTCTCCAGCGCTTTCAGGTCGCGCCGGCCGCCATAGGCCGCGGCCAGCAGGCCTGCCCCGTCCTTGTGGGCGTAGGCCGCCTCGCTGAGTTCGCCGGCGGCTTCTACGCCCGCCGCCGGGTCCCGGCCTACCGTAATGGCGAGCTTATCCTTTTCTATGACCAGCGCCCTGTTCCAGGCCAGGCTGTAGCCGCGCAGCGTGGACAGAATGGCCTCGGCACCGTAATAGTCGGAGCCCAGCACCATTCCTTTATCCTTGAGCATCTGGGCTGTTTTCAGCTCGGCTTCGGCGGCTTTCACGCCGGCGTCGGCGAGTTCGGCAAGGCGCTTGCGCAGCAGCACGGTGAGCCACTGGAAGGTTATCCTGAACGTTACGCCGGCCCTGGCCCGCTCATAGCCGCTCTGCGCGGCCGCCGCGCCCAGCTCGCCCATCGTCACCGCGTTAGAGATCGCGTAGCCGGTGAAGAGGGGGACCCCGGCCTCTACGCCGGCCGAGTAGTTGCGCGCCGGTGCGGGGTCGTTTACGGTCGCCAGGGAGGCCATGCCGAAAGTTCCCTGTTTCATCGCCGTCGCGAAAGCGTAAACCGGGTCGGTGCCGTCGGTATACATGCCCTTCAGCTTAAAACCGCCCAGCCGGGCCGAACGGGCCTGGCGCAGGCCGGCCTGGGCGCCGCTCACGCGCGCCGCTTCTTCCTTTAATATATTGTCCGCCTTGAGCCCTTCGGCCACGGCCGCTTCAAGGGTGAGCGGGACAGCGCGGGCTGTTAAAGGAATTAGCATCAACACGGCGAAGAGATTCATTTTGCTGTTCATCGTTACTGCCTCCGTTGCTTCTCTACAATTAGATGCGCGAACCCGGAAAAGGATGCTTTTATCCCGCGCTCCCCGCCCCGCACGGCGGTTGCAGGCGCGGATCCTGCCGTCAACAAAAACAATAATAACCGTTTTTTTGCTAATATCTAGGCATACCCGCTTTTAAGCCGAAGTTAACAGCGGTAGATTTAAGGAGACTAAAAATGGCAAACGCTAAATTCATGAAACCTGTGCAGCCGGACGCGGACCTGGCGGCGGTGGTCGGCAGCACGCCCATCCCCCGGACCGAGATCATCAAGAAGATCTGGGACTACATTAAAGCCAACGGCCTGCAGGACAAGGTCAACAAGCGCAACATCAACGGCGATGAAAAGCTGCTGAAGCTTTTCGGAAAGCCGCAGGTCACGATGTTCGAGCTTGCCGGCATCATCTCCAAGCACGTAAAGTAACGCGCCGGTCGCCGGTCGCGCAAAAAAGGCTTCCCTCTTAACCAGGGAGGCCCTTTTTTGCCGTTGCCTGAAGCCTGCGGCGACGGGCGGAAAATGAAAAAACTGGCTGACTACCTTCGGCGGAACGATTGGGCGCCGGCCTGCGCCTTCGTCGTCTTCGCTTCCTGGCTGGCCGTCCACCTGCCGCATTCTTTCTGGCGGGACGAGGGCATCACCTCCTGGCTGGCGTCCGGGAGCTGGGCCGAGCTGCTGGAGCGGACCCGCCGCTTCGCTGGCTGGATGCTGCTTCACGGAGCGCTTTCAAAACTCTTCTACGCCCTGCCGGGCCCGGCGGAATTCGCGCTGCGCCTGCCCTCCCTGGCGGCGGCGCTCGTCTCCCTGCGCCTCGCCTTCCTCATAGGCAGGAAAGCGGGGAAAGACGCCCTTGCCGGCTGGCTGGCCGTCCTGTGCCTGGCCTCTATGCGGATGTTCGAGATACCGGCTTCGGAAGCCCGGCCTTACGCGCTGACGCTGATGTGCTCGCTGGCCGCGGCGCTGAGCTTTATAAACCTCGCCGACGAAGGCGGGAGGAAACACGCCGCCCTCTGGGCAATATTTTCCGCCTGCGCGGTCTATTTCCACCTGATGGCCGGGCTGGCGGCGGCGGCGCAGGCGCTGTACGGGCTCTGGCTCTGGCGCCGCGACGGGGACGGAATGAAACGCCTGGGCGCTGGCCTGGCGCTGTTCGCGCTGCTGCTCCTGCCGCTCGCCGGCGTTATCCTCTATTTCCCGGCCCGCTCCGTGGTGTTCCTTTCCCAGCCCCGGCCGTGGGATATATTTAAACTTCTTTTTCCACTGGAGATTATCTGCGGCCTGGCCGCGGCTTTCCTGTTCGTGCCGAAACCGTCGGCCGCCGCCCTTAAGGACCGCCTACTTTCCGTCGGCGCCGCCGTCCTGGCCGCGACCTGGCTGCTCCCGGTACTGGCGCTTTTCCTGGTCTCGTACTTCACTGATCTCAGGGTCTTCATATCCCGTTACGCAATGGCGTCCACGGCTTCGGGCGCCATCCTGGCCGGGCTGGCGATAAGGGCCATTGAGCCCCGGAAATTCCGGCTGGCCGCCGTGTGCGGGATAATGGCCGTCTCCGCGGGGCGCTCCGCAGTCAGCGCCGTGATACACCCCGACGAGGACTGGCGAAGCGCCGCCGCCGAAGCCAACGCCCTGCTGCGCCCAGGCGACGCCTTCGTCCTGCAGAGCCCGCTGGTGGAATCCACGGACCGGGCGGGCCTGGCCGATCCGGAAAAAAGAAAGTACCTGTGCTCCATCCTTTCTCCTTATCCCGTCAGGGCGGAGTGCTCCGTGATCCCGGTTTTTATAACCGGCTCCGACGGCGCCTACCTTCAAGACCGTATCGCCGGCGCGGCGGAGGGGAAAGACAGGCTGTTATTCATGAGCGCCGAAAAAGAAGCGCAGGCGGAACTCTTTTCGGAGGCGGCGCTGAAAGCCGGTTTTTCAAGGACACGCTTTTCACTGACGCCCGGCAGTTCCCCTATACTACGGAGGCCTTATGAACATCGCTAAACCCGGCCATCTCTGGCGCTTCTTCCTGGCCGGCGGCACCGACCAGGTTTTTTTAGACCGGCCCGAAGACCTGAAGGCCCTCGCGGAACTGGACCAGAAACTCTGGGTGGCCCTGGCCTGCCCGGTGTCGGGCCTGGAATTCGACGAGAAGACTTTGCGCATGCTGGACTCCGACGCGGACGGCCGCATCCGCGTGCCCGAACTGCTGGCGGCCATAGCCTGGCTTTCCACCTGCCTGAAGGATATCGGCTCTATCAAGGCCGGCGCGGACTCGCTGCCGCTTTCGGCGATAAACGACGCCGGCGAAGAGGGCAGGCGGCTGCTGGACCTGGCCCGGGAAATACTGCGCACAAAGGGCAGGGCGGACGGCGACTCCATCTCGGTTTCCGACCTGGCCGACATGGAGGCCTTCGTGGCGGCCTCGCGCTTTAACGGCGACGGCGTCATCATCGCGGACTCCGCCGGCGACGACAGCGCCCGGACGCTGATAGAAGAGATCTCCGCGTGCGTGGGCGCCGTTACGGACCGCAGCGGCAACCCGGGCATAGACCAGGCCCGCATCGACAGGTTCTTCAAAGAGGCCGCCGACCTGGCCGTCTGGCGCGCGAAAGGCAAGTCCGGGGCCGCCGGCCCGCTGGGCGAAAAGACGGCGGACGCGCACGCGGCCTGCCAGGCCGTGCGCGTGAAAGTGGACGATTTCTTCGCCCGGTGCCGCACCGCCGCCTTCGACGGGCGCGCGGCCGCGCTGCTGAACCGCTCCGAAGCCGAATACGCGCCCCTGGCCGACAAAACGCTTTCTACCGGCATGCCGGAGCTGGTCAACTTCCCGCTGGCGCGCGCGGAGGGCGGCCGGGCGCTGCCGCTGGGCGAAGGCGTGAACCCCGCCTGGGCCGACGCCATAGCCCGCCTCTACAAACAGGCGGTGAAGCCGCTGCTGGGTTCCCGCAGCTCGCTTTCCGAAGAGGACTGGCGCGGACTGCTGGAGCAGTTCGCCGAGCAGGAAGAATGGCTGGCCTCCAAGCCCGCCACGAAAACCGAGACGCTCGGGACGGAGCGCCTGGCCGCGATACTTTCCGGCGGCGGCCGCGCCGCGCTGGCGGCGCTGATACAGAAGGACCTGGCGGAAAAGCCCAAGTTCGATTCCATCTTCGGGCTGGAAAAGCTGCTCCGCTACAACCGCGACCTGCAGCGCCTGCTGGAGAATTTCGTCTCGTTCGCTGACTTCTACGGCCGCAAGCGCAAGGCCGTGTTCCAGGCGGGCACGCTGTACATAGACGGGCGGAGCTGCGAGCTCTGCGTGCGCGTGGACGACGCCGGCAAGCACGCTTCAATGGCCGGCGTGAGCCAGACCTGTTTACTGTACTGCGACTGCACCCGCCGCGGGGCGTCGGCCGAAAAAGTGACCATAGCCGCGGCCGTTACCGGCGGTGATTCCGACAACCTGATGGTAGGCAGGAACGGCGTGTTCTACGACCGCGCCGGCAAAGACTGGGACGCCACGGTGGTAAAGATCATAGAGCAGCCCATCAGCATACGGCAGGCCTTCTGGTCGCCGTATAAAAAAGCGATACGCTTCATCGAGGCGCAGATAGCCAAATTCGCCAGCGACCGGGAAAAGAGCAACGAAGCCGCCGCGGAGGCGGGCGTTGCGGGCGCGGGCAAGGCCCAGCCCTTCGACGCGGGCAAGTTCGCCGGCATCTTCGCGGCCATAGGCCTGGCGATGGGCGCGCTGGGCGCCGCCTTCGGGGCCGTAGTGGCGGCGCTGAGCCGCCTGCCCTGGTGGCAGCTGCCGATAGCCGCGGCCGGCGCGGTGCTGCTGATCTCCGGGCCTTCGATGATCATAGCCGCGCTTAAACTGCGCCAGCGGAACATCGGCCCCATACTGGACGCCAACGGTTGGGCCATCAACACGCTGGTCCGCATCAACATCCCGTTCGGCGAAGCCCTCACCAGGATAGCCGCGCTCCCGCCCGGAGCCGAGCGCGGGCTGAACGACCCTTACGCCGAAAAGAGCGGCGCCAAAAAATGGGTCGCGCTAGCGGTTTTCCTGACACTGGCGGGGGCCGCCTGGTACCTGGTCAGCCGGCTGAGCGGCGGCTGAGCCGGGCCGGGCGGCGGCGGCCGGGCGATTTTGCGGCGTCCTTATTTTGTATTATAATTACCAGTACGGATAGCGCGGTTTTTATAAATATGGCAAATTGGCAGGAATTTTCACGCACCTCCGGGGAGACCCTTCGATGACCGAGCCTAAAGGCCGGGTCCTCGTTGTCACCACGGGCAGGGCGCTCCTCGACGAGATCTCGCCGTCCATGTCCGGCCGGGATATAGAGCTGCTCTGCGTGCCCACCATGAAATACGCCGCCGACAAGCTGGCCGCCGGCGACTGCGGCGCCGTGGTGGTGGATTTCGGGCAGGTGGCCCCGGGCGAGCGCGAGGCGGGCATAGAGCTGCACAAAAA
>CAZJUL010000192.1:5520-5809 GCA_964549095.1 uncultured Elusimicrobiaceae bacterium | reverse complement strand
CCTCTCGTACGGCTTGGACTGTTTCTTCCAGAACAATATGGAGCTTTTCGGGACGGCCCTCGCCGAGATAAAGGACGCGGCCGCCGCCGGCGGGAAATGCGGCAAGCTGACGGACCTGTATTCGGGCGTGGGCGCCATAGGGCTGGCGCTGCGCGGCCTGGCGGACAAGGTTTACGCGGTGGAATCCGCCCCGAATTCGGTGAAATACGCGCACCTGAACGCGACGCAGAACAACGCCGGCAATTTTTCGGTGCTCTGCTCGCTTTCTGAAAAGACGGACGCGGCCCTC
>CAZJUL010000192.1:0-5510 GCA_964549095.1 uncultured Elusimicrobiaceae bacterium | reverse complement strand
CTGGAAGGGACTGACATACTGGTGCTGGACCCGCCGCGGGCGGGCCTGCACCAGAAGGTCACCAGGCAGATAATGGAATTGCTGCCGAAGAAGATAATATATTTATCCTGCAACCCGATAACGCAGGGGCGCGACGCGGCCTTTTTCCTTGAAAAGTACAAGCTGGTCCGCTCAGCCGCCTTCGATTTCTACCCCAACACCCCCCACGTGGAAACCCTGCTGGTCTTCGAAAGGGAATAACCCAAAGAACATCCCACGTTTATAGGCTGTACGACAACATAAACATGTAGCTAGTTACACTCCAGGCAGAGCGTATTAAAATTGTGTGATGAAATTATCACGCCGCCGACACCGCTACAGCTGTCGCTGGCGCTGAATCTAATAACACAATACTTAGCGGGGTTTGTGGGGTTGTCTATTCTTATCACCTCGTTGCTGCTGTTTGTCTTGATCTGCAGGGGCGCAGTTTGCGCGGGCGTGGACGCGCTCGTGTCGCCTATGGCCACCATTCCTTCAAAAACGTTCTTGGCGGTCAACCCTTTCGAGAAGATGTTGAAGTTGTTTGTCATGGCAGTGCCGGGGTCCTTCAGGTAAATACCATAATAGTTGGTAATGGTTCCGCCGGTTATCGTCGGCGTTTCCACGAGGATACCGTAGTTGTTGACCGTGTTCCCGGCGGCTGTCTGCTCATTCTGGACCCTGATGCCGATAGCGTTGGTCACCTGGCCGGTGGTCTGGCTCCAGGAACCGCTCTTAAGACCTACGAGCGTATCATAGTTCTTGGTATTACCGGCGTTAATGCCGCCGCGGAAATTACCGCCTATCACCATAGCGTTAGTTGCGTGATCGGCGGTAGGGCTGGACAGCGCTATGGCGGTCAGGCCGATTATGGACGAGGTGATGTCCGCTTCCGCATAGGCCTCGTTTATCAGCACGGCGGTATTGGCCAGCACCGCGGTGGCGTTATTGCCAGTCACGGTATGGCTGGAGGTAACCACGAAGCCGGACAGGTAGGTTGGCGTGCTTATAGCTATGCCGCCCGTAGGCCTGGCCGTAAGTTCGATGTTGGTTTTATTAGCGTCGTTACCAAGGGCGAACTTCAGGGCGGTCATAGTGCCTGTCACGCTTATGTTCGCCGCCTGTGTTATACCATAGTTGTTCATATTCAGCTCTTCCGACACAGGATTGGGGAAGGCTGTTGCTGAGATGCCGGTCAAAGAACCGCCGTTGCCGTAGTACTTGGTCGCGAACGCGTTACCGTATATGTACATATTAGTGCTGACTATGATCGCGGAAGCATTGGTGGTAATAGAACTGACCGTGAGCGTGGAAACGCCTATGAGGTCGTAGCCGGCCATATCCAGGTTCTCGGCCACCGGGCTGGGGAAACCGGAACCGCCGCCGCCGACTATGCCCGTAAGGGCCGAGCCGTCGCCGTAATACCTGGTGGCTGAGCTGAAGCCCATTATGTAAATGTTGCTGGAAACGCGCACGCCGCCGCCGAGGTCAGGCGCCGCTTCAGAGGACACGCTGACGCCGACCGCGAGTACCGCCTGCGGCGCGTTCACGCCGCTGGTAGCCGTCAGGGTCTGGACATTGTTGATATTGAACGTGGCCATGTTCAGGTTCATCGTGGCAGTGTGGTCGCCCAGGTCGTCCGCGCCCGCCGCCAGGTTGCGCAGCATTGAGCCGTCGGCGAAAAGCACGCCCGAGGCGGTCATCGAGGCCATTATGGTGCCGGCGCCGTTGCGCCAGAACTGCGCGTAGCCGTCGCCGATGTCCGGCTGCACGTCCAGCCGGGTCCCCGCCGAGAGTATGCCCACGCCCACGTTGCTGCTGGCGTTCACGCTGAGGCCGGAATCGCTGCCGTCGTGTGAGATCCAGTTGTTCCAGGTCTCCAGGTTCTGCGTCATCGTGTGGTCGCCCATATTGTCGTTCCCGGCCACGGTGCCGCAGTCGTCGCCGGCCATGTTGATAAGGCCGGAATTATTCACGCGCAGGCACCGGGTGCCGGACCCGGCCAGCTTGGTGCTCTGTATGTCGCCGCCCGCCAGGTAGAAATTAGCGCTCATTGTCACCGACCCGCCGGCGCTGGTGATGGAGCTCACCGAAATGGTGGAGACGCTGACTATGTCCTTGCCGGCCATATTCAGGTCCAGGGTGGCCGTGTGGTCGCCCAGGTTGTCCATGCCGGTAACGCCGGTCAGCTGCGACCCGTCGCCGTAATACTTGCCGGCGACATACAGGTTCGAGGAAACATAGACGCCGCCGTACCGCGCGGCCGTAGTAGAGGAGATCTCCACGTTGGAGGCGAGCTTCAGCTTCGCGGAACCCACGCCGAGCGCGCTGAGGGCGGTATAGGAGGATACGGTCACGGACCCGGAACCGGTTATCTGGTAGGCGCCCATATTGAGGTTAGCCGTGGCGGTATGGTTGCCCAGGTTGTCCGCGGCCGGCAGGTTGCGCAGCCTGGAGCCGTCGGCGTAAAGGATGCCGGTGGAGGTCATGGAGGCCTGGATGACGCCGCCTTCGCGCCAGAGCTGGGTATACCCCGCCACGGAGCCGTTCACGTCGAGGCGGGCGGACGGCACGGCCATATTAACGCCCACATTGCCGGAACTGTCCACAGCCAGGCCTTCGTTGTCACCGTCGCCGGACAGCCAGTAGGTCTCCAGCTGTATATTCTGCGAGGCGGTGTGCGTGCCCATATTGTCGCCGGCCGGCAGATTCCTGAGCTGCGAACCGTCGGCGTAAAGTATGCCCGTCACGGTCATCGAGGCCTGCGCCAGGCCGGAGGAGTTGCGCCAGATCTGGGTATAGTTCCCGCCGCCGCCGGGTCCGAAAACGTCCAGCCGCGCGCCCGGCGCGGGCTGGCCCACGCCCAGGTTCTGGTTGGAGTCCAGCACAAGGCCGTCGGCGGCCCCGTCGTAGGAGATCCAGTTGGTGCCCGTTACCAGGTTCTGCTGCAGGGTATGGTCGCCAAGGCCGTCCATACCGGCGGCGCTGCCGCAGTCGTCCGCGGTGAGGCTTAACACGCCGGAATTATTCGCGTGCACGCAGCGGGAGCCGAAACCGGCCATATTGGTGTTCTGTATACTGCCGCCGGCCACTATGAGGTTAGCGCTCACTGTTACCCCGCTGCCGGAAGCCGCTATGGAGCTGACAGTTATGGTGGAAACGCCTATTATGTCGTAGGCCGACATTGTAAGCGTCTGGGTGGCTATATGGCTGCCCAGGTCGTCCCCGCCGCCGGAGGTCGCCACCCCGGTAAGCTCCGAACCGTCGCCGTAATATTTCCCGGTAATATAAATATTGGTGGACACATACAGCCCGCCGTATTCCGAAACTGACGCCGAAGACAGCTCGACGCCGCCGGCCAGCGACAGCTTCGCGGCCCGCACGCCCAGGGAACTGGTGGCTGTATAGGAAGACGCCGTCACGGAACCCGCGCCTATGAGGGCGTACGAGTTCAGGTTCAAGTCGTTGGCCGCCGTGTGGCTGCCCAGGTCGTCGCCGGAGATGCCGGTGAGCGCGGAGCCGTCGCCCGTATAAGCGGTGGCGTTCACGGCCCCGTTCACGTCCAGCTTTACCGACGGGTTAGCCACGCCCACGCCCACGTTCCCGTCGTTCCTGACGGTCAGCAGCGCCGTTCCGCCGGAGTTCTCGGCCAGCAGGGCGTTGGCGGTGAAGTCCGTGGTGGCGCCCCTGACGCGCAGTTTGTTGGTGCCGCCGCTGTCCGTAAAGCCGATAGCCACGTTGGACGAAGTGCCCTGGGAAAAGATGGTCTCGTTCACGCCCTGGGCCCAATTGTAGGTAGAGGCGTCCACCACGTAGGCCCCGTTCAGAACCTGCCAGCCGACTCCGGGGAAGTAGCCCTCATAACCCGTGCCGCTCCACCTTATCGTGCCGCCGTCGGTCACGCTGGTGTTGCCTATCTTTATACCGCCGCCCCTGACGTCCAGGGCGCCTTTCACCTGCAGGTCCGAGTCCAGGACCACTTCGGTGCCGGGGCTGGCTATGGTGCTGACCGAGAGGGTGTAAACGTCGGATATGTCCCTGTCGGAAAGGGACAGGTTGGAACTCATCGTTATCTGCGCCCCGGAGGCCGCTATCGAACTGAGAGTTACGGTGGAGACACCCACCATATCGAAGCCGCCCATCGTCAGGGTTTTAGTTGCTATATGCGTGCCCAGGCTGTCCCCGCCGCCGCTGGCCGCGGCCACGCCGGTCAGCCCCGAGCCGTCGCCGAAATACCTGGTGGCCGAGGCGAAACCCACGATATAGACATTGCTGGAGATGCGCACGCCGGCGCCGAGCGGCGTCAGCGTTTCGGAAGAGACTATGACATTGTTGGCCAGCCGCAGCTGCGCCGCGCCCAGGCCGATGCCCGTCATAGTGGCGGAAGAAATCGTCAGGTAGCCGGACCCCGTCACGCTGGCGACATTGATAAGCCCGTAGCCGCCCAGGTTCAGCGTCTGCGTGGCCACGTGCGTACCCAGGCTGTCGCCTATGCCGGTCAGGCCCGCGCCGCTGCCTATGAATTTCGAGGCCATCATCACGCCCGTGGCTGACATGGAGCTCTTTATGGTCCCGCCGGAATCGCGCCAGATCTGGGCCATTACGGACGGGGCAGTGCCCGAAGCCTTAACGTCCAGCCGCGAGCCAAGCGCCCAGGCCGTGGCGCCTACGCCCACGTTGTTGCTCGCGTCCAGCATCAGGCCGGCGTTGGTGCCGCCGTAGGAGATCCAGTTGCTCGCGGCCGTTATATTCTGCGTCATAGTATGGTTGCCCAGGTCGTCCCCGCCTGAAGCGGTTCCGCAGTCGGAGCCTTTCGCCCTGAGCACGCCCATATTGTCCACGTATACGCACCTGTTGGCGGCGCCCGACAGGTTGGAGCTGAGGATATTCCCGTTGACCACCAGCTTTTCCTGAGGGGTGGTCGTGCTGATGCCAACGTTGCCGTTCATCACGAAGAGGTTGGTGCTGAAGAACACGCCCGCGCCGGCGCTGGTTATGGTGCTGACCGAAATAGTGGAAACAGAAACGATATCCCTGCCCGCCATGTTCAGGTCCTGCGAGGCAGTATGGTTGCCCAGGCCGGTATTGCGCAGCCCGGAGCCGTCGGCGTACAGGACGCCCGTGGCCGTCATGGAAGACTCTATGGTCCCGGCCGTGTTGCGCCAGACCTGTATGTAATTATTATAGGAGCCGCGCACGTCCAGCTTGGCGGCCGGCGTGGAGCCGGAGCCGCCCACGCTCACGTTGCCGGTCGCATCCACTTTCACGCCCTCGTTGCCGCCGTCGCCGGAGAACCAGTAGGCGCCGCCCACCAGGTTCTGCCCCAGCGTGTGGTCGCCGAGGTTATCTAAGCCCACCACGCCGCTCAGCTGCGACCCGTCGCCGTAATACCTGGCGCCCGGCTGCAGGTAGACGTGCGTGGAAACATAGACGCCGCCGTACTGCGCAGCCGTCGCGGACGCCAGCGCCACGCCGGCCGCCAGGTCGTAGCG